>JAHJOS010000608.1 GCA_018820005.1 Alphaproteobacteria bacterium
AGACTAGTCTTTCGAGATCGACCTCATCCCAGATCATGCCGCGCACCTCGCCGGAACGAGCGGCGGTGAGCAGCGTGAACTCGAGGGCCTGCTTGCCGACGCTGATGCGGCTCTGGTCACGCAGCACCATGCGGACGAAGTTGGGGATCTCGCGCCAAGGCAGGGCAGGGTGGTGCTCGACGCGTTCACGCTTGCCGGGTTGGCGCGCCAGCAGCTTCGAAACGACGCCCACTGGGCTGGCGACGATGTAGTCACGCGCTGCGCACCACTTCATCACCGTGTCGCAGCGCTGGCGGACGCGCGAAGCGGTCTCGGGTTTGTCCAGCCAGATCGGTCGCAACACGTCGGCGAAGTCTGCGGCGCGCAACTCCGCAACCTCGCGACTTCCGATGATAGGAAAGGCGTAGCGCTCCAGCGTCGAAATCCATTGATCGGCATGCTTCCCATTACGGAACCCGCCCTTGATCTCCGCAAATACCGTTCTCCCGGCCGTCTCGAAGTTCGGCGGGGCTATCGAGGCGATGGCTTGAGCCTCTGCCCTGCGTTGCTCTAGCGGATCTGTGCCGTCTGCAATTGCTTCGCGCGCCTCGAACGCCTTCCTGCGAGCGGCAGCAATGGAAACATCTGGGTAGCTGCCCAGTCCCATGTCGCGTCGCTTGCCCGTCAGGGGCGACTGGAAGCGCAGGATCCACTTGCCGCGACCTGCGGTGTTTGTCGGGTGCAGAGACAGTCCGGGTATGCTGCCGTCCGACACCGATTTGTCCATTGGCTTGAGCTTTCTGGCTCGTGTGTCGGTCAACAATGCCATCTCATCCCTCGTGGTCCAGCCCCACATTCAGCCCCACACAAACTTCGAGATTGATCGATGTAAGGTAAGGCTAATATTGACAGGATAACACAGATACGACATCATAAACAGTATGGTAGGTGGGCAGATTGAGCCGTTTTGAGACCAGATGCATCCCGCAAATGGCGGACATCCTCTCCGCCACCACCTTTCTTGATATGTCGTCGTCCGAAGCGGCATCGCCGCGACTTGGCCTGCCTTCGCAACCTGCCCGGGAGCGAACTGCAGACAAAGGTCCGAGGCTGACCGTCGACCTCAGTGCGTATCGAGTAAGAGCTGTCGCTCCGACATACTTGGGTATGTCAAAAATTGTGCATATCGATGACGTTGCCCGCGACGATGAAGGCGCCCTCGCCGATGGCGTGCGGACACTATTGGAGTCCAGCGCGCTTGAATTCAGGGTGGTCATCACCCCGGAGGGGCGCAAGGGCTTTCGACTGGAGCATGCGTTCTGGAGAACGCTGAGCGCTATCGCCGAACGCCAGGGCACCAAACGGTCGCACCTGATGTCGGGCATCGTGCGGGAAGCTGCCGCAGAGGGGCTGAATACGGCCAGTGCATTGCGCAGCTACGTCGCGCAGCAGCTGGAGTCGGAGCTGGAGACAGCACGAAAGCAGGCGGAAATGGCAGCATCCATTGCCCTGCTGCAACAGGCTCCTGTTCCATCGTTTGCTGTTGACCGGAAGAAAAAATTGATCCGCGTGAATGCGGAGTTCAATCACTTTCTCCGCATCCTGTTTGCCGAGATGTCCGAGACCAGTCGCAATGCTCTCCAGATCAATCTCGAGCGGCCGGTGACCGAATTGTTCGATGAACTAGGGCGCAGTGGCGAAAGTGTCGACAGCATGATGAATGTTGTTCTGGGTAGCCGCTTCCGCAGGATCCGGACGCGGCTCGTGGCAGTACCGCCGCATGCACCGACCGCTCTGGTGGGTTTCGTTACCCCATGACATTGCACCCACGCGCTCTGCCGCTACCGACCAAAGTCTGAAAAGCAACTGGGGTCAATGGTAGGGTGAAAACGTCGGAAATCGTAAGGTTAACATCGATTTAACGCTGCCGGCATAAACGCGTATGCCTCCCCCTCTTCATCAGTATTGAAAGCAAAACGTCTCTGTCGTCGAACTGCAACTTAACGAGTTGTTAAGACTGTTTTTCGGGAGAGTGGACATTGGCAATCGAGGATTTTGACGCACGCGTGAGTGCAGAGGCCGGCCGGCCTTTTGGTTCGGACAATCTGCAAGTCGCACAAAATCAGGCCGTAACCCCGGATGTCGCC
>JAHJOS010000609.1 GCA_018820005.1 Alphaproteobacteria bacterium
CCGCCTTCCAGGCGGCCTTGGCAGCCTCCAGCGTTTCCGCGCTCGGCGTCGCGATCAGTGCTTCGATGGCGCTGTCGAGCGCCTTGGCCGTGCTCAGGGAGTCTTCATATCCCGCCAGCGCCAGATCGGCATAGGTGCTCAGCACCACCGCGTCTGTCGGCCCCTCTGCATGCGCCGCCACGGTTGCAACCGACAGACACAGGGTGATGGCAAGACGGCGCAACACGCGCGAGCCGGGCAAGATCATGGTGACCCTCCAAGGTTGTAGTTTAAAACCGGACTACGTCACTCATGATAACTTTGCAACGAAAATCCAATAGTTTAGAAGCTATCTAAACTAGCAATGGCAGTTACCGACCACGCATTCCCGCCCCCAGCTGGCGCCCTGACGTGAATTTTTGACCATCTGGACGAAACTGTCACAATAGGCCACTGTCACAATTGCGACTGAGGGGACGCATGCATGACGGGGGCCGACGGACAGCGCAGGTGAAGCCACTGGCTCCGCAGCCATCCCCCGGGGATGGAGAGGCGGCGCCAGGCGCGTCATCGCATTGTCACACAGGCTCTCTAAGTCCCAGCTTAGTTCGCCGCCGCGCCCCACGATGGTCGCTGGCGAACGACTTTCAGGGAGACTGAACATGTCCATCAAGACGTCTTTCGGCGCATCCGTTTCGATGCTTGCCGTTCTCGCCGTGACTGCGCCCGCTTTTGCCCAGACCGATCTGACCGCGCTCTATGACGCTGCCAAGGCCGAAGGCCAGCTGACGACCATCGCCCTGCCGCATGACTGGTGTGGCTATGGCGCCGTGATCGAAGGCTTCAAGGCCAAGTATCCCGGCATTACTGTCAACGAACTGAACCCCGACGCCGGCTCGGCCGACGAAATCGAAGCCATCAAAGCCAACAAGGGCAACACCGGCCCGCAGGCTCCCGACGTGATCGACGTCGGTCTCGCCTTTGGCCCGCAGGCCAAGGCCGATGGCCTGATCCAGCCCTACAAAGTCTCGACCTGGGAATCCATCCCGGCCGACGCCAAGGATGCCGATGGCTTCTGGTATGGCGACTATTACGGCGTGATGGCCATGCTGGTGAACACCGATCTGGTCTCCGCCCTGCCCACCGACTGGGCCGATCTGACCAAGCCGGAATATGCCAATGCCGTCGCCCTGGCTGGTGATCCGCGCGCCTCTGCCCAGGCCATCCAGTCCGTCTATGCGGCTGGTCTGTCCACCGGTGCCGATGCTGCCGGCGCCGCCGACGCTGGCCTGAACTTCTTCAAGGAAGTCAACGCCGCTGGCAACTTCGTGCCCGTGATCGGCAAGTCAGCTTCGCTGGCCCAGGGCACCACGCCCATCGTCATCGCCTGGGACTACAACCTGCTGGCTTGGCGCGATGGCTTCCAGGGTAACCCGGCTGCCGAGATCGTCGTCCCCGCCACCGGCGTTGTGGCTGGCGTCTACATCCAGGCCATCTCGGCCTATGCGCCCCATCCTAACGCTGCCAAGCTCTGGATGGAATACCTCTATTCCGACGAAGGTCAGCTCGGCTGGCTGAAGGGCTATTGCCACCCGATCCGCTTCAACGATCTGGCTGCCAAGGGTGCGATCCCGCAGGACATGCTCGACGCGCTGCCGCCGGCAGAAGCCTATGCCAAGGCCGTGTTCCCCACCATCGACGAGCAGAACGCTGCCAAGGCCACCATCACCGGCCAGTGGGACGCCGTGGTCGGCGCCAACGTTCAGTAAGCACACACGGACCCGCATTCATTGGGTCCAGCCCCCTTGAGGGGCACTCAAACTCCCAGGATCTGGCTTCGGCCAGGTCCTGCACGACGTTGGGTGGGCGCGGCCAGGCCGCAACATGCAAATGCGACATCTGCGCCCACTCCAACGATCATGCCGGCGCTTCGCCATGCGCCCGATCAGACTGCCGCTGCCAGTTGCGAGCCGAGACGAGTGACGATGACCCAGCCAGCCGCCACCGCATCCCCGCGCCGCCGCCTCTCGTTCGAGTGGCTTGGCGTTGCGCCCTTCATCATCTTTGCCCTGATGTTCCTCGCGTTTCCGACGCTTTATCTCCTGGCTGGCGCCTTCATCGGCCGCGACGGTCAGTTCACCTTCGATAATATCGCCGCACTGTTCACCGATCAGATCATCGCTGCCTACTGGATTTCGATCCGCATCTCGGGCGCCTCGGCCATACTGGGCGCAGCCATTGGCCTCGCCATGGCGCTGGCCATCATCCGCGGCCGCCTGCCGGCGCCACTGCGCGCAGCCATAATGACCTTCTCGGGCGTTGCCTCCAATTTCGCCGGCGTGCCACTGGCCTTTGCCTTTATCGCGACACTGGGGCGGCTCGGTCTTGTGACCATCATCCTCAAGACCGTCTTCGGTTTTGATCTCTACCGCGCCGGCTTCAACCTTCTCAGCTTCTGGGGCCTGACGCTGACCTATCTCTATTTCCAGATCCCGCTGATGCTGCTCATCATTGCGCCGGCCATCGACGGGCTCAAGAAGGAGTGGAGCGAGGCCGCCCAGATCCTGGGCGCCACGCCATGGCAGTTCTGGCGCTACATCGGCCTGCCCATCCTGTGGCCCAGTGTGCTGGGCACGCTCAGCCTGCTGTTCGCCAATGCCTTTGGCGCCATCGCAACCGCCTACGGCCTCACCGGCTCCTCGCTCAACATCGTGCCCATCCTGCTCTATGCGCAGATCCGCGGCGATGCCCTGCAAAATCCCGGCCTGGGCGCTGCCCTGGCGCTGGGCATGGTGCTGATCACCGCCTGTGCCAACATCATCTATCTCGTCATTTCCGCCCGGTCCGAAAGGTGGATGAAATGAAGCAGAACCGCTTCTGGGCCTGGGTCGTCTTCCTGGCCGGCGCCGCCTATTTCGTCGTGCCACTGGTGGCGACCTTCGAGTTCTCGCTGCGCATGCGTCGCGGCTATTACAGCTTTGACAGCTATGCCTCGGTCTTTTCCGATCCCACCTTCCAGGCCACCTTCAGCTATTCGGTGATCATTGGCCTGTTCGCCATCGTCATGGGCATCGTGGTGGTCGTCCCTGCGGTCTATTTCGTGCGCCTGCGCATGCCCTGGCTGCGGCCCTTCATGGAGTTCATCACGCTCCTGCCGCTGATCATTCCGGCCATCATTCTGGTCTATGGCTATATCCGGCTCTACAATTCGAGCTCGATCATCCCCTTCACCGGCAGCGCCCTGGGCACCGATATCCTGCTGGTCTTTGCCTATGTGACGCTGGCCCTGCCCTATACCTATCGCGCCGTCGACACCGGCATGCGTACCATCGACGTGCAGACCCTGACCGAGGCCGCCCAGATTGCCGGCGCCAATACGGTACAGATCATTACGTCGATCATCCTGCCCAATATCCTGGTGGCCGTGCTCTCTGGCGCTTTCCTAACCTTCGCCATCGTCATCGGCGAATTCACCATTGCCAGCCTGCTCAACCGACCCGCTTTTGGCCCCTATCTGCAGAACATTGGCGCCAACCGCGCCTATGAGCCGGCAGCCCTGGCCATCATCTCCTTCATCATCACCTGGGGCGCCATGGGCATGATCAATGTGCTCGGCCGCTTCGCCCCCCGCACCTCCGCCCGGACCGATTGACCATGGCCTTCCTCGACGTCAGCAAACTCACCAAGTCCTATGGCACCAATACTGTGGTCAAGGGCGTCAGCTTCGGCTTTGACAAGGGCGAGTTCGTCACCCTGCTTGGCCCTTCGGGCTGCGGCAAGACCACGATCCTGCGCATGATTGCCGGCTTCGAGCGGCCCACCAGCGGCTCGATCACTGTGGCTGGCAACGATATTACCGGGCTGGCACCCAACCAGCGCAAGATCGGCATGGTGTTCCAGGCATACGCGCTGTTTCCCAACATGAATGTCGGCAACAATATCGGCTTTGGCCTGAAGATTGCCGGCATGCCCAAGCCCGAGCGCGAGGCGCGCATCGACGAAATGCTCAAGCTGATCGGCCTTGCCGGGCTGGGCAAGCGCTTCCCGTTCGAGCTTTCCGGCGGCCAGCAGCAGCGCGTGGCACTGGCCCGCGCGCTGGCCCCAAGCCCCAGCATGCTGCTGCTCGACGAGCCGCTGTCGGCGCTCGACGCCAAGATCCGTGTCAGCCTGCGCGAGCAGATTCGCGAGATCCAGCGGGAGCTTGGTATCACAACGGTTTTCGTGACCCACGACCAGGAGGAGGCGCTGTCGATCTCGGATCGCATCGTCGTGCTCAACGCCGGCAGCGTCGAGCAGGTGGGGCAACCGTTTGAAGTTTATAACAAACCGGCGAC
>JAHJOS010000610.1 GCA_018820005.1 Alphaproteobacteria bacterium
CGGGCGGTGTGCAGGCCCGTATCGATGTCGAAGCTGCCATCGAGATTGGGATCGTTGATCAGGCCCTTCCAGCCGACCGTGGTGCGCGGCTTCTCGAAGTAAACGCGCATGATGATTTCGAGACGATCGCCCAGGGTTTCGCGCAACGCGGTCAGCCGCTTGGCGTAGTCGAGCGCTGCGGCGGGGTCGTGGATGGAGCAGGGGCCGACGACAACGGCCAGGCGGTCATCACTGCCGGCCAAAATGTTGTGAAAAGCATGGCGGGCGCTGATCACGGTGCGGGTGGCGGCGTCGGTGCGCGGGTGCTGGCGCATGACTTCAATGGGTGTGGTCAGTTCCTTGATGGCACTGATGCGCAGATCGTCAGTAGACTTTAACACGGCTGGTCTCCTCGGGGATATCTGGTGAGGCGGCCAACAAAAAAGCCGCCTCGAGTGGGGGCGGCTGGCTTCGGGTTTGGTCGTATCTTTAAAAGATCAGATCAAGCGCGCGGTAGCCTCCGCCGAGAGCGGATAGCTAAACCAAAACGAAACGGTGGTTGCGGTGCGGATCATGGCCGATGTTGTAGCGCGGGTTTTTGGGCTTGTCGACTCCAACTTTAGCCGCCTGCGCCCTGATAATTGCGCAGGCACCAGCGCCAGTGCACCAGGGCGAGCAGGGCCATGAACGGGCCGGCGAGCAGGCAGGCGGGGCCGGCCAGATCGCCGAGCAGGGGCACGGACTTGCCCAGGATGACCGAGACCGGGACAGTGCTGATGAAACCCAACGGGACGACGGTGAGCAGCAGGAACTGGATGGGCAGCGGGAAGATGTTGATGGGGTAGCGTGCCAGCTCCCAGAAGCCGAAGAAGATCGAATAGAGATGGCGCGAGCGCACCCAGACCAGGGCCGTGGCGCCGATCATGGTCATGAGGGCGCAGACCACCATGGCGCCGCTGACCAGCGTCGCGAGAACGTAGAGCGCCAGGGGAAGTGACCAGGCGACATTGACCTGGGTCAGCGCCCAGCCCATCAGCCCGACCGCCAGTGCGACGTGGCCGGCATAGCCGATGTTGAGGCCGGAAAAGACCAGATAGGTCCAAGTGCTGATGGGCTTGACCAGAATGGCGTCCATGGTGCCCTGGCGCACCAGATCTTCCATGACGCGGAACTGGGTGAAGCTGAAGCTGGCGCCAGTGGAATAGGCCAGCAGATGAAAGCTCAGCAGCAGGGCGATTTCGGACCAGGTCCAGCCACCCAACGTGCCGAAACGCGCCACGATCAGCGCGATGGCGGTGTACATGCTGCCATAGGAGACAGCCTGGGAAACCCAGGACAGGACCAGGGCGCCGGGATATTCGAACTTGGTGCGCACGAACATGGCCACCAGATGGGGGATGATGGTCAGTGTGCGGACAATGGCGTGGGCCATAGCTCAGCCTCCCTGCACGATGAGGCGGTGGCGGGCACGCGTCCACAACCAGACGAGGGCGCCCAGCAGGACGGCTAGCCAGACCAGGCCAATGCCGAAATAGATCAAGGTCTGGGTTGGGTCGAGTTTACCCAGATAGACCGCTGCTGGGTAATAGGACACCCAGGCAAAGGGCAGGTGGCCGGCGATGGCGGCGAGCCAGCCGGGGAAGAGCCAGAGGGGCACCAGGCCGCCTGAGAGCAGGGTCATGATGCTCATCAGGAACCATTCGAGCGCAAACACTGTCATCAGCCAGAAGGCGGCGAGGCCGGTCAGGGTCGCGAGCGCAAACAGCATCATGAATGACAGCGCCCAATAGGCGAGGAACGCACAGGCGTAGAAGGGGCTTGCTGGCGGCACGATGCCATAGGTCAGTCCGGCGATCACGACCACGGGCAGCACGATGAGCAGCAGTTCGAAGGTGAAATGGCCGATGTGGCTGGCCAGCAGGAACCCGGGATAGTGCAGAGGCTTGAGCAGATAGACGGCGACATCGCCAGTCTGCACTGCATTGCCGACATCATGGAGCAGGCGGGCAAAGTCCCAGTAGAGGACCGGGCCGGCAATTATGGCATAGGTGATGGCTTCGGGCAGGGTGACGCCATCGGTCATGGTGCTGGTGGCGGCGCTATAGACCGAGACCCAGATGGCGATGCGGGCGAAGATGAAGACCAGATCGCCAAAGGCCGCTGACCAGACCGCACTGCGATAGGCCAGCCGGGTCTGGAAGGCGTTTACGGTGAAGGCCGCATAGGCGCGGGCTTTCATGGCGCTGCTGCCGCAAGGTTGGGCTTGTTCTGGTAGAAGGTGCGGATCACCTCCTCGATGGCCGGTTCCTCCAGCGTCACGTCCTTGAGGTCATAGCCATTGCCCAGTTCGGTCAGCACATCGAGAATGGAGACATCCTCGCGGTCGAGCAGGAAGTGCTTGGCGGCGCCGTCGTCGGTAACCAGACGTGCTGTGGTCAGATCGATCGGGCCGGGGTCGGTGCCGAATTCGAGACGCAGGCGGCGACGCGATCCCAGGGCGCTGCGCAGGCGGGTGAGTTCACCATCGAACAGCAATTTGCCGTCATCGACCATGATGAGGCGGGGGCAGATTTCCTCGATATCCTGCAGGTCATGGGTGGTCAGGATGATGGTGGTGCCGCGCTCGCGATTGATCTGGGCGAGGAATTTGCGCACCGCGTCCTTGGCAACGACATCAAGACCGATGGTGGGCTCATCAAGGAACAGGATCTTGGGATCGTGCAGCAGCGACATGGCGATTTCGGCGCGCATGCGCTGGCCGAGGCTGAGCTGCCGCACGGGGCGATCGATATAGCCGCCCATGTCGAGCATGGTGGTGAGGAAGGCCAGATTGTCGGCAAAGCGCGCTTCGGGCACATCATAGATGTGGCGGTGCAGCGCGAAGCTGTCGCGCACCGGCAGGTCCCACCAGAGCTGGCTGCGCTGGCCAAAGACGACGCCGATTTCGGCGGCGTTGATCATGCGGTTGGCATGGGGCTCGCGGCCGAGCACGCTCAGCGCGCCGGCGCTGGGCACCAGAATGCCGGTCATCATCTTGATCATGGTGGATTTGCCGGCGCCATTGGGGCCGAGATAGCCGAC
>JAHJOS010000611.1 GCA_018820005.1 Alphaproteobacteria bacterium
CCCTACCGGCCATTGCCTCGAACTGGCGTCAACGACCGCTGTTGGCCGCCCAATGTGGACTCTTCCATGAGGCTGCCAGCGCAACATGGGCGACTTGTCCGCGGATCAGTTACTGACTTGATCGCGTCTGGCAGGAGAAAGGGCCGTCAATGCGTGGCCCTTTACGCCTCAGCCAGTCACGAACTGCGAGTGCGCCAGCAACATGTTTGTGCAAGGCAATTCGGTGCATCGGGCGTCAACCGCGCTTCTTTGTCCATGCTACCGACGCCCCAACCTGGTAGGCGTTGTCGCGCAGTGACTTCCACCGACCGAGCTCCATGCCTGCGGACGTGCGCAATGAGGGAACGCCTTTGCTGCTGACCAAGGCGGCAAGCAATTTGTCTACCACCGCGAAAGTGTCCCAGAAGTAGACTGTACCGAGCGTCCTGGCTTGGGCGATGAAGTTGAGGCAACCTGTTTCGTCCTTGGGTTGATCGATTGCACTCCACCACGCGCCGACAATTCCCAAGTCGGCCATCCAGGTGTGGCGCGTGGCGAGGCGAGCTGCCCAGGCGATCGAGGTTTTGGACTTGCCGCTATTCACCAGCAGCAATCCGGCAGCGGCGGCGAGCCATGGATCGTCGCGCGATTGCGTCAGCGACTTCACGGCGTCGTCAGTGCTAGTGCCCGATGCCCACTGGATGACCTGCGCTACTTCGCTTCGAAGCGAATGAGACAGGCTCCCGACCACGGCAGCCGAAGTTTGTTCGAACGGCAGGATTTCGACGATGCCCCTAGGGCTGCATTGGATCCGCGTGCCGCCGCTGAACATCGGTACGTAGATGTACGAAGGCCCGTCGTATGCATCGAACTGAAGCCTTAGAATCGGGCTTTCTGACCAGACGCCTGGCCGCATGATCTTAAGGCTTTCTGGAAATCGTGGGTTCGTCAGCGTCTTGCCGGCGAATTTCCGCCACTCGCCGCTCGGTGTTTTCGACTGCAGACGATACCGACCCTTGGCGCCACCCATCCCCTCAGTCCAGGGGCTTGCAGCCGGAGCCAACTCGCTCTTCTTCGCCGACGCGTAGCGCCAGGAACCTGTCGATCTCGAGGTTGCGTCCGACATTGGCACTTTGACGATCTGATGGTTGCTGCCGCCTACCACCACAGCAAAACTATGCTCCGCTCCCGTTGAGAGGTCGGTAACCTGGGCGATGTACTCGCCATCGTCGAGCTCGAGTTCTCGTTCATCGCCCGAGCCGGTGAGCATCACGGTAAACACGGCGTCTGGGCGGGGACCAAGAATGGTCACCCTGAAGGCGCCCTTCACTGCTGCTGAAAATGTTAGTCTGCTCACGGTTTCCCCGCTGCGTGGACAAGCAATATCTTGTGGCTTGGTGACTCAGGCCGAAAGGTCTGAGGGACGAGCTCAGCGTCTCCAGCGGCGACTGAGCATTCAACCGTCAGGTCTCGGTCAACGATAGGTACATCGACGCGCCAAACGAAGTGCGCCTCGGTAGTCGAGTGCATCACCTCTGCACCATCCATGATGCGTACCGCGGTTGCGGTGTGCAGTGCCATCTCAGGATCGGAACGCACTGCGACGGGCGTGAAGGGGGCGGCGACCTTGGCGAAAGCCTTGTCCTCCGAATAACGTAGCAGCGATTGCGGGGTGACTTCCACCGCTTCGATAATGGCGGAAGACAGTTCCCGCAACTTGAACAGCAGAGTCTGGCCCGTCACAGCCCAGCCATGCGCCCGTGTCTTCTGTACACAGCAGCCACTCAGTCCCTTGAGAAGGACCTGGGTGAAATAGGGGGGCAGGTAAGCGTCGGGCGCCCATGCCAGATGGCCGAGCTTCGAGCCGGCAATGGCCAGGGGCTCGCAGCTTTCGTTCGCGAGGTCTTCGAGCGACAGTTCCTTGAGAATGATGCCGTTCGAGCTCCAGATGGTGTTCGGCAGCGTGCCCGAAATCTCCTGACAGGCGTCGAAGAAAACCCAAGCGCTTTCTGCCCCAATGATCCCCAAGGCCTGTGCCAGCGGGTGGACGTTGAAGGTTGCGGCCCAGGGTCGGTTCCTCACAGCCTTAACGTCTTCGAGCAGTCCGATCGCGCTGCCTGTCTGATTGACGACACCGTGCCCGGAAAAATAGAACACCACAGAGTCTCCGGGGCGAACCCTGCCGAGCCACTCGTCGCCAGCGGCCTGGAAATGGGCAGCGTCTGCTTGATCAACTGAAGCTATTCCAAGTTGGGGCAGCCGTTCGGCGATCGATGCCGGCCCGCCTTCATCGGCCGGATCCGAAACCAGCATCTCCACTGACGCCAAACGGGCTATTAGACTGTCGGCGCTGCCGATGAGCCCTTCGACCACGGCGATCGCACCCGCCGCCGGACTCTTCCTGTCGGCCGAGTTGTCGGCGCCCAGGTGTGGGTAGCGTCCGCAGCCGACGACGAAAGCGTGAGTTGCAGGCCCTTCCAGCGGGCGATCGAACACGAGCGTCACTTGATGATTCCTGCATCCTTCAGCCTCGCCTTCAGCCGCGCGAAGAATAGCGCGTTCTGGAAGTAGGCGACGTGGGACTCAATGACACCAGCGGCAGTGTTGACCTCGAAGTCGACCGATCCTTTGATGAACGGCCCGCACAGGAACGCCAGCGTGTCAGTGTAATCGTAGACATTCCAGTAGTTCTTGACAGAAACGGCGCGGGTAGCATCTCCGGAAGATGCAGGGAACAGGCTCAGCTCGGCGAATAGGCCGATCTGGGTACCGACGCTGAGAAAAAGGTCGACAACCAGTTGCCGGCCAAGCAGCTTCTCGATCGCAGCGACTTCCTCGGGGTCGCGCAGGACTTCCTGCAGCAGGGCCCCTCCCATGCTGTGGCCAATCAGGACCAGGGGACCGTTTTCGACTGCCGCCGCATTCGCTGCGGCAACGATGTGCTTTGAAACTTCCTGCCGAACTGCGATACTCTTGTCACGTCGCGAAAAGAACATCAGCGCGTCGCCGAGGAACTGCGC
>JAHJOS010000076.1 GCA_018820005.1 Alphaproteobacteria bacterium
GGCGCGGCGTGGCGGGGGTGTTCCCGACCTCGGCCTATGGGCAAGCGCAGCAGACCGCGTTTCGCCAGCAGGCCATCGCCGCCGGCTTTTCGCCTGCGGCAGTCTATAGTTTCAGCGATGGCACGGAGGCAAAAGCCATCATCGATCAGGCGCTGCCGCTGATCAAGCGCGGCATGATCGATAGCCTGTTCCTGCCCGATCGGACCACCGCGCCGGTGTTTGCGGCGCTGCTGGCGCAGGGCGGGGTCAAGCCCGATGATCTTCAGATCGTGGGATCAGCCGATTGGCAGGGCGACAGCAGCATCACGGCATCAGCCCAACTTGCCGGCGCGATCTATCCCGGTGTCGATGACGCCGGCCTCAAGGCGATATCGCTCGACTATCAGGCCCGGTTCGGCAGCCAGCCGCATGCGCTGACCACCCTTGCCTACACTGCGACAATCCTGGCCAATGCCAAGCCGTTATCCCTTGCCAATCCGCCCTACAATCCCGCCATCATGACGGCATCAAGCGGCTTTAACGGCCGCGACGGGGTGTTCCGCTTCAACAATGATGGGCGCAGCGACTATGCGCTGGCGATCAAGCGCATCGCGCCCGGTGGCGCGGTGCAGATCGAGGGCGCAAAGCTCTAGGCGGCCAGGTCGGCGACCACGGCGTCGAGCACGGGCCAGCCGCGGTCGGTGACGCGGATATTGCCATTGGGCAGGGTCTCGACAAAGCCATAGCCCTTGAGGGCATCGATCTGGCGCGGCGAAATCTGGCGACCCGAAAGCGCGGTGAAGCGGGCCGGCGAAATGCCTTCCTTGAGGCGCAGGCCCATGACGAGAAACTCGTCGCCCTGCTCTTCCCAGGTCAGCACATCGTCCACCACCATGCCGTGCCCCTGGGCCAGAACATGCTTTTGCCAATCGAACGGCATTTTCTCGGCGGCCGTGGCGTGACGCTGGTTATTGATCATCAACCGGCCATGGGCACCCGGACCGATGCCGGCATATTCGCCATAGCGCCAATAGAGCAGATTGTGCTGGCTCTCCTGGCCGGGGCGGGCATGGTTAGAGATCTCATAGGCAGGCAGGCCGGCGGCGGCCGTCAGTTCCTGGGTCAGCTCATAGAAATCGGCCGACAGATCCTCGTCGGGCATGATCAGCTTGCCGGCGCGATGCAGGTCGAAATAGCGCGTACCCTGCTCGATGGTGAGCTGGTAAAGGCTGATATGGCCGCGCGCCATCCAGAGCGCTTCCTTGAGCTCGTCTTCCCAATCCTCAAGCGTCTGATGCGGCCGGGCATAGATCAGGTCAAAGCTCGAGCGTTCGAACACCGACTGGGCAATACGCACGGCGGCAATGGCCTCGTCGACCGAATGGCGACGGCCAAGTTCGGCCAAGGGGCCCGCGCGCAGCGACTGCACGCCGAGCGAAACACGGTTGATCCCGGCGGTGCGGAAACCACGGAAGCGGTCGACCTCAACGCTGGTGGGGTTAGCCTCCAGCGTGATCTCGGCATTGGGCTCGACAGTCCAGTGCCGGGCAATAGCATCGATGATGCGCCCGGTGGCGCCCGGTGACATCAGCGAGGGCGTGCCGCCGCCAAAAAAGATCGACTGCACCACGCGACCGGGTGCAAGCGCCGCTGCATGGGCGATCTCGCGTTCATAGGCGGCCACATAGCCATCCTCGTCAAACGCGCCGCGGTGGACATGGCTGTTGAAGTCGCAATAGGGGCATTTGCTGGCGCAGAAGGGCCAGTGCACATAAACCCCGAACAGGTCGTTGGGGTTATTTTTCAATCTGGGCCTCGAAGAACTGGTCGAACGCGCGGGCGCGGTGGCTGAGGCCCCGCTTGCCGGGCGCCCAGGAATGCTTCATGTCGGCCGGCATCTGCCCGAAGGTGATGTCGTAGCCCTTGGGCATGAAGACGGGATCATAGCCATGGCCGATGGTGCCGCGCGGCGGCCAGACCATGACGCCCTCGACCTTGCCGACATAGAGCACGTCGCGCCCATCGGGATGGGCAAGGCACATGGTGGCGTTGAATGATGCCGTGCGCTGGCCGGGTTCGGTCGCATTGGCAGCCTGCAGCGCGTCTTCAACCCGCTTCATGGCATGGTCGAAATTGCGCGGTACGCCGGCCCAGTCGGCCGTATAGACGCCGGGATCGCCGTTGAGGGCATCGACGCACAGCCCCGAATCATCGCTGAGCGCCAGCATGCCGGTCGCCTGGGCGGCGGCGTGGGCCTTGAGGCGCGCGTTTTCGGCAAAGGTCGTGCCGGTTTCCTCGGGTTCGGGCAGGCCAAGCTGGCCGGCCGACACCAGATCGAGACCAAAGGGCGCGAACAGCTCCTGGAATTCCTTGAGCTTGCCGGCATTGTGGGTTGCCAGAACAAGCCGATCACCGGGAGCCAGACGCGGAATGCTCATTTGGATGAGCCTTTCGGCTTGGCATCAAGCGCACGGGCGACGTCGCGCCAGAGGGCGCAGTTTTCCGGCGCCATGGGGCGCTGGCTGACGGCCTGGCGCGTTGTCGCGGCAGGGGCGACGAATTTCTTGAACCAGCCGATCATGCGCCAAGAACCTTCTGCTGCAGTGCACTCAACTCGCCAATGCCCTGCTCGGCCAGGGTCATCAGGCTTTCCAACTCGGTCCGGCTGAACGGCGCCTGTTCGGCAGTTCCCTGGATCTCAACGAATTTGCCCGAGCCGGTCATGACGAAATTGGCATCGGTATGGGCTTCGACGTCCTCGAGATAATCGAGATCGAGCACCGGGGCGCCGCGATAGATGCCGCAGGAGACGGCCGCCACAGTATCACGCAGAGGGTTGCCCTTGGTGAGCTTGCGTTCTTCCATCCACCGAATGGCATCGACCAGTGCCACATAGGCGCCGGTGATCGATGCCGTGCGCGTGCCGCCATCGGCCTCAAGCACATCGCAGTCGAGCGTGATCTGGGCCTCGCCCAGAAGCTGCATATCGACCACGGCACGCAGCGAGCGCCCGATCAGGCGCTGGATTTCCTGGGTGCGACCGGTCTGCTTGCCGGCGGTTGCCTCGCGGCGATTGCGGCTGCCGGTGGCGCGGGGCAGCATGCCATATTCAGCCGTGACCCAGCCCTGGCCCTTGCCGCGCAGCCAACCGGGAACACTGGTTTCCACCGACGCCGTGACCAGAACCTTGGTGTTGCCAAAGCACACCAGGCACGAGCCCTCCGCCTTCATGGAAACATTGCGTTCGATGCTCACGCTGCGCATCTGGTTGGGCTCACGTCCGGAAGGGCGCATAGGGTATCCACTTGCAGTTTCTATTAACCGCCTCTTAACCCTCCTCGGCCCGCCTCACAAGCCGCGGGAGCTTGGCGGGAGGCTGCAATGCGCTTAAATGATGCACCACAGTTAAAGCGAACGATTTTAGCAAAACCGCATGAGCAAGCCTCCCGAAGATTTTTTGAGCGTGCTCAACAGCCGGAGCCAGGACATCTTTCGCAAGATCGTCGAGCGCTATCTCGATACCGGCAGCCCGGTCGGTTCGCGTGACCTGAGCCGGATGCTGCAGAGCGGGCTGTCGCCGGCCTCGGTGCGCAATGTGATGTCGGACCTTGAGGATCTGGGGCTGATCGCGGCGCCCCATACTTCGGCGGGTCGCGCCCCGACCCAGGAAGGGTTGCGTTTTTTCGTCGATGCCATGCTCGAAGTGGGCGCCGTCAACGAGGCCGAACGCAGCCAGATCGCCAAATCTATCGAGGGCCAGCGCCGCGGTCCGGTCGAGGATGTGCTGACCGAAGCCAGCCAGTTGCTGAGCGGGCTCAGCCAGGGCGCCGGCGTCGTCATCGCTGCCAAGGCCGACATGGTGCTGCGCCATCTCGAATTCGTGCGCCTCGATGCCACCCGCGCCATGGCCATCATGGTGGGGCAGGACGGCCAGGTGGAAAACCGGATCCTTGATACCCCCGCCGGGCTCACGGCCAGTGCGCTGACCCAGGCGGGCAATTATATTGCCCACCATGTGGTAGGCCGGACCTTGGCCGAAGCCCGCAAGGCATTGGCCGCCCAACGCGCCGAACAGCGGGCCGAACTCGATGAACTCACGCAAAAACTGGTCGATGCCGGCATTGCCACGCTGAGCCAGGATTTTGCAGGCAGCCACCCCACGGTGATTGTGCGGGGCCGGGCCAATTTGCTCAATGACGCCATGGCATCAGACGAGCTGCTGCGCATGCGGCAGCTGTTCGACGAACTCGAAAGCAAGGACGGGCTGCTGGACCTCCTGGGCGATGCGGAAAAGGCGCAGGGCGTGCGCATCTTCATCGGCTCGGAGAACAAGCTGTTTTCCCTCTCGGGCTCCTCGGTGATCCTGAGCCCCTACAAGGACGCCAATGACAAGGTGGTGGGCGTGATCGGCGTCATCGGGCCGACCCGGCTCAACTATGCGCGCATCGTGCCGGTGGTGGATTACACAGCCCATGTGATTACCGCGATGATGGCGCGCAAGCGCTAGGGCCCGTTCTGCCGCAGGGCGTATTCAAATTGTCATCAAGGTCTGGTCTGTGCAGATGCGAATGATTTGCAACTGACAGGAACGACGGGTGAGCAAGGCAAAAAACCCCGGCAACAGGGGTCCCATCGTCCAGACGCTGCTGGTTCTGGGCATCACGCAGAATATCGGCTGGGGGTCGGTGGGCCTGCTTGCCGTCGTGGCCGGCGATATCGCCACCGCGCTCAACATGAGCGTCCCGGCCGTCTTTGTCGGCAATACGGTGTTCTACATCGTGATGGGGCTGGCCTCGCCGCTGCTGGCGCGGCCGCTGGCGCGATGGGGGGCCCGGCAGGTCATGCTGGCTGGCTCGGCCCTTGCCGCGCCAGGCTTTGTGCTGCTGTCCATGGCCAATGGGGCGATCAGCTATTATCTGTGCTGGGCGCTGCTGGGCCTGGCGGGCGCCGCCACGCTCACCACCACGTCCCATGTGCTGGTCAATGAAGTGGCCGGCGCGGCCAGCCGCCGGGCCATTGGCGCCCTGATGCTGGTGACGGGCCTCTCAGGCAGTATTTTCTGGCCGGTCTCGGCGCTGGTCTCGGGCAGTGTTGGCTGGCGCGGACTTTGCCTGGTTCTGGCGGTGCTGATCGGGCTGGTCTCAGTGCCGCTCTATGGGCTGGCCTTGCCACGGCGGACGCTGCCGCCGACGCCGAGCGCCGCGGAGCCGGCCAAACCTGCGACCCGGCCGGTGCCCGGATCGATCTTTGTCCTGATCACCGGCGCCATTGTGCTCAATGCCATTGTCACCTTTGGCCTGAATGCCCTCTTTTTCGAGCTGCTCAAGGCCGAGGGCCTGCCGCCGGGCCAGGCGATCACCTTCGCTTCCATGCTGGGCCTGTTGCAGGTGGGTGCGCGGCTGCTCGACTTTGTCGGCGCCCGCCGCTGGGACGCTATCAGCACCGGCATCTTTGCCACCGCAGGGGTCATGCTGGCCTTTGCCCTTTTGCTGCTGGGCAATGGCACGCCGATGCTGATCGGCGCCTTTGTGGTGATCTATGGCCTCAGCGCCGGCTCGCTGGCGGTCACCCGGGCCATCATGCCGCTGAGTTTTTATGACGGGGCCGATTTTGCCCGGGCGAGCATGCGCATCGCGCTGCCGCTCAACGTCTTGACCGCATTGGCAGCGCCGCTGTTTGCCAGTCTGCTCACCGGGCCCGGCCCGACAGCGCTGTTGGCCACAACCATGGGGTTTTGTGGTCTGGCGCTGGTGCTCTTGCTGCTGCTGGCCCGCCAGCGCAGCCACGCGCTGGTGCCCGCCGCCGGCTAGCGCGGCCCCTGCAACACGCCTTGGGCTTGAAATCGCCCCCATATTGGCCGATATGCGGGGCAAATCCTTTGGTATTTGCGGAACACAGCAATGATGAGCGACGAGAACGCCGCCTCGGGCGAGACGCCTGAAGTTGAAATCGAGGTCGAAGAGACCGCAGACACCGTCGAGAGCATCGATCCCACCGCAGCCCTGCGCGCTGAAAACAGCGAGCTGCGGGACCGCGTGCTGCGCACGGTTGCCGAGATGGAAAACCTGCGCAAGCGCACCGAGCGCGAAGTCAATGACACGCGCACCTATGCCATCGCCGGCTTTGCGCGGGATATGCTGAGCGCCACCGATGCGCTGAGCCGCGCGCTGATGATGCTGCCGGCCGAGGCGCGCGAATCAGGTGATGCGACCGCCAAGACGCTGATCGAGGGCATCGAACTGGCCGAGCGCGAAATGCAGCGCCTGTTGGCCAAGCACGGCGTCAAGCCGATCGAGGCCCAGGGCGAAAAGTTCGATCCGCACAAACATCAGGCCATGTTCGAGGTGCCTGATCCCAGCCGCCCCGAGGGCACGATCGTGCAGGTGGTGCAGGCCGGCTTTGCCATTGGCGACCGCATCCTGCGCCCCGCCATGGTCGGCGTCGCCAAGGGCGGCCCCAGCCACGCGCCAGCCGACGAAGCGATCGACAAGAGCGTTTGAGTTCACCCCGAACGTTTCACGTGAATCACCGCCTTGGCGGGGATCATGCCAATCCGAACTGAGGGCGCCCAGGGTGCCCTTTTTCTTTCCCGACTCGCCCCGCAGCCTTAGAACCAGCGGTCGCCCACCGTCGCGCCGTCTCTGGGCAGATCATCCCAGCTGTGCAGGCCATCAAAGCGCTGGATGGAGATATCCTTGACCGCGTCCGGTTCGGCCAGCCGAACATTGACGGCCAGGCGCCGCCGCCCATCGCCATCCGTGCCGAGCCCGCGCCAATAGGCGATGCAGCCGCACTGCGGACAGAAATTGAAACTCAGGCTTTTGTCACCGCGCACATAGGCCGTGGTCGGGCCGGAGACAAACACGTCTTCATTTTCATGGCCATAGATCCAGAGCGCGCCATAGCGGCGACAGACAGTGCAGCTGCAGGCGGTGGCCGCCTCGGGTGAGCTTTCAAAGCGCCAGCGCACGCCGCCGCAATGGCAGGATCCTTCGATCATCCCAGAACCTGTCGGCTCATCACCCGTGCGACGCCGGCCTCCTCCATGTCGGCCCAGGCCTTGGCGAGGCTCCCGGCATTGTCGATCGCCCGCGTCGCGTCCTCGATGACTGTGACATCAAAGCCGGCGGCGGCGCCGTCGATCGCGGTCCAGCCCACGCAATAGTCGGTGGCCAGGCCCACCACATAGAGCCGGTCGACATCACATTCATTGAGATAGCCGGCCAGGCCTGTCAGGGTCTGCCTGTCGGCCTCCTGGAAACCGGAGTAGCTGTCGATGGCGCGATTGTAGCCCTTGCGGATAACCAGTTGACCATGGGGAATGTCGAGACCGGGCGCCAGCGCCGCGCCGGTGCTGTTCCAGACGCAGTGGTCCGGCCAGAGCACCTGGGGGCCATAGGGCAGCTCGATCATCTCGAAGGGCGCCTTGCCCATGTGCTGGCTGGCAAAGGA
>JAHJOS010000612.1 GCA_018820005.1 Alphaproteobacteria bacterium
CCCTCTCCCTCAAGGGGCGAGGGTGGGCTCCGAGTTACTTCCACCTACAGCGCTTCCCTTCTCCCTTTTAGGGAGAAGGTGCACGGAAGGCGGATGAGGAGGCACTTACTTTACATCTTGTAGAAGGGGCCCGCGCCGTCGAACCACTTGGCGATCAGGGTATCGACGGTGCCGTCGGCCTTGAGGGCGGCGATGGCGTCGTTGAACGTCTTGAGCAGCTCGGGTTCGTCCTTGCGCAGGGCCGGAGCGACGCCGCCGCCGATAACCACGGGCTCGCCGACGAACTCAACCTGGCCGGTGGCCACGATGGGTTCGAGATAGGCGCCGTCGGCCAGGATGATATCGAGGTTGCCACCGGCGAGATCGGCCATGGCCTGGTCGGCAGTGCCGAAGGCGACAACGGTGTTGTCAGCGGCGAAATTCTCCTGGGCATAAGCCTCCTGGATGGTGCCGCCCTGGGCGCCGACACGCTTGCCCTTGAGCGCGGCAAAATCGATGCCGGCGCCAGGAAGAGCGACAAAGCGCGACGGGTCGGCGGGCTTGTATTCATCGGCAAACTCAACGGTCTGCTTGCGCTCGTCGGTAACCGACATGCCGGCCATGATCACGTCGTAGTTGCCCGCGACGAGGTTGGGAATGATGGAATCCCACTCGTTGGTGACGATTTCGCAGGTGATCTTGGCCTGGGCGCAGATGGCATTGGCGAGGTCGATCTCGTAGCCGGCAGGCTTGCCGGCGTCATCGAGGAAGTTCCAGGGAGCATAGGCGCCTTCAGTGGCGATGCGCACTGTATCCTGTGCCTGGGCAGCGCCGGACAAGGTCAGCACTGCGGCGGCGGCGAGGAGCAGGGTCTTCATATGGTTTCTCCGTTGATTGACGTCTGGTGTTGTTGTCGCCCGTTGACCGGGCTTGTCGCAAAGGCTGGCCCCGCGTGATCGCGTTGGCAAGTCATTCGTGGTTGGCAGCGTTGAGGAACTGTTTGAGGCGGGGCGACTGGGTATTGCCGAACACCTGCTCGGGTGAACCCTCCTCTTCGATAAGCCCCTGGTGCAGGAAGATGACCCGGTCGGAGACCGAACGCGCGAACTCCATGTCGTGGGTGACGAGGACCATGGTGCGGCCTTCGTCGGCGAGCACCTTGATGACGCGGAGAACTTCCACTTCCAGCTCGGGATCGAGTGCGGAGGTGGGTTCGTCAAACAGCATGACGCGAGGATTGATGCAGAGGGCCCGCGCGATGGCCGCACGCTGCTGCTGCCCGCCCGAGAGTTGCGCGGGATAGCTATCGGCTTTTTCGCGAGTGCCCACCTTGGCCAACATGGCCAGGGCTTCCTCCTCGACTTCGCCCTTGGCGCGCTGCTGCACCACGAGCGGGGCCTCCATGACATTTTCGAGAATCGTCATGTGGGCCCAGAGGTTGAAGCTCTGGAAGACCATGCCCAGTTCGGAGCGGATACGACGAATCTGGTTCTCGTCGGCTATCTGGCGGCCGCGCGACGTGGTGCGAAGGCGGATCTCTTCGCCATCGATGCTGACAGTGCCGCTGTCCGGCACTTCGAGCATGTTGATGCAGCGCAGCAAGGTGGACTTGCCCGAGCCGGATGATCCGATCAGCGAGACGACTTCGCCCTCGCGGGCCGAGAAGGAAATTCCCTTCAGGACGTCAAGCGCGCCGAAGGATTTGTGCAAGTCCTGCACGGCGACAACCGGCAAATGTTGGACACTAGAGGCGGTCGCTTGCGCCATGCTCACCTGGGGCCTGCGTATGCAGGCAGTTTCCTGTTTGGTGGTTGCCTTTTTTTGAGGCTGGCAACCTTTACCGCCCGCAAGAAAAGCAGATGTCAGGGAGATAGCAAGCACAAATCGACATGGCCAGGGCGCAACAGACGCTGTATCGGGGCAGGAGACGCGCAACTGGGAAAGACGGCCGATGTTCTTTGTGATCTCCAAGGTGTTCTGGTTGCTGGCGCAGCCGCTCAGCCTGACCTTCCTTCTGGTGCTGGTGGGCGGGATACTGATCGGCTGGAACCGTCGCCGCTCGGGCCTGGTTTTTAGTGGCCTGGGCCTGCTGGTGCTGGGCCTGAGCGCCTTTACCACACTGGGCTTTGTCCTGATCAATCCGCTGGAAGATCGCTTCGAGCGGCCAGACAAGCTGCCAACCGACGTATCGACCATTATCATGCTTGGTGGCGCCACCGTTGGCCGGGTCAGCACGGCACGCTCCATCACCGAACTCAACGACGCAGGCGACCGCCTGGTAGAGACACTGCGTTTGGCCGCGATGTTTCCACAGGCCAAGGTTGTCGTCAGCGGCGGCTCAGGCATGCTGGAAGGCGAGGTTGAGACCGAGGCGGCCATTGTCGCGCGCCTGTTTAATGCCATGGGCGTGGCGCCCGAGCGTCTTGTGCTGGAAGATCAGTCCCGCAACACGGTTGAGAATGCCGAGCTGACCCGTGCGACGCTCGGTGAGATCAAGGGCTCGGTATTGCTGGTGACGTCGGCCTTCCACATGCCGCGGTCGATGGGATTGTTCCGGAAGGCCGGCATACCGGTGATCGCCTGGCCCACCGACTACCGCAGCACGGGCGCCGAAGGCATTGGGTTTGATCTGGTCAATCCCGTGCTCAATTTCACGACGACGGGCGTGGCGATCAAGGAATGGATCGGGCTGGCGGCCTATAGCCTTACGGGGCGTATCGACAGTGTGTTTCCGGCGCCGGACGACCAGGACGCCCTCAGCACAGGCAACTAAGGCCGCCGAGGTGGGCGGCCGCGCTTGGGTTGGGGGTCGCCCAGTGGATGACCGTGCCTAAGTTGCAGATCGCCCAGTCGGCGACCACGCTTGAGTTGGAGGCCGCCAACTGGGCGACCTCCTTGGGGGGAGCTATTCTTCGTCGTCGCCGCTGTTGGCGGCAACAAGGAAGGCCGCGAGTGCGGCAGCCGGCAAGCCCAGCGTGCGCAACCATGGCGACTTGAGCAGCAGGGGCAGGGCGGTGATCGCTGCCGAGGTGAGGAAGGTGCTCGTCTGGCTGGACCGCCGCCGTTCAGCCGCCTCGCGCTGGCGCTTGCTCTCGCCGATCCGGGTGCCAAGGTAGACAGCCAAGGTCAGCAGCAAAAAGGTGCCGCCAAAAATCAATGCAGCAATAATCGGGCCGACTTGCTCGGCCACCGCAAGGAAACCGGCGATGACCAGAAAGATCAGGCCGAACAGCCCAAGCACGGCCATAACGGCACCGGCTATCAGCTTGCGCTTGGCCTGTTCAGTGATCGTCTCAAGCTCGAAGCCGAGTAGTCCTGCCAGTGACGACAACAGATACATGGGACCTGTTACCGCGACAGAAGGGCCAGAATGAAGCCGATGCCGATGGCTGCGGCCACGGCGGTCAACGGCTTTTCGCGGATGGTATCCTTGAGCTGCTTTTCCACCGCACCTGCCTGATCCTGCACTTCGTCAATCACATGCTGACCCTGGCGCTGGATGTGGCGGAATTCGCTCTTGGCGACGTCGCGGGCTTCGGTGACCTTTTCCCCGCTCAGCTTGGAGAGCGTTGCGGCAATGGACTTAAGGTCGTTCTGCAGCTGACCAATCTGGTCTTCGAGCTGATCTTCGCGCGCCTTGGCCGTTGCGCGGCTGGCAGAGGCTTTACGGCGGGAGGGGGCGAGGTCGGAAGTGGTTGCCATTTGAGGCTCCTGTTTGATGTTATTGCCCCACAGGCGGCGGGGCCAAGGGGATTGAAGGATATCGTTGCAAAATGCAGCCAGTTTTCCAGACCCCGTTTGGGGGATCTGGTGTAGTGCGTCGAGCGGCCTGAATCCCTAGCGCGGTTCAGGCCGGGCGCTGCCGTTCAGAGGCGCCCGGTCAGTGCCAGGATAAGCACAACAACCAGAATGACGCCCACAATGCCGGACGGGAAGTAGCCGAAGCTGCGCGAGTAGCCCCAACTTGGCAGGGCACCGACGAGCAGCAGGACAAGAATAACGATCAGAATTGTGCTCATGGACAGTCTCCGAAAAATGAAGCTCTAAAGGCAAAAATTACAGTATTGACACTATAATAACGGCAGCCGTGGCCAAAATGAGGAGAGCTGGCACCAAAGCGGTTAGAACTTGGCCAAAATTCGACTCACCGGTCCGGCTATTCCAAAATGCCATGTCGCGGCGACCGAGCGTGACGGCCTTGATGTTTGCACTGGTCATTGATGCCCCCTGGTCATGACTTATCGCAGGAGCTCGATGCGCCTACTGTGTTGCGGGCGCGTCTTTGTGCCTGCCCCTTAGTTACGGGCGGACGGCGGAATTGGTTTCAAAATCATTAAGAAGTGCCGATTGCTAGTCGACGCGCAGCACGTCGACTGACTGCTTGGTCTCATGGGAACCGTGGGTCTTGAGCACGCCGACAATAGGTGAAATGTCGGAATAGTCCCGGCCATGCCCGATCGAGATATGGTCGGCACCTGCCATCATGGCATTGGTGGGATCGAATTCGCGCCAGCCCAGATGCTGACCACACCAGACGCGCACCCAGGCGTGCATGGCGTCTGCGCCTTCAAGGCGCGGTTTGCCCGCGGGTGGGATGGTGCGCAGAAAGCCCGAGACATATCCCGCTGGAATGCCGATGCCGCGCAGGCCGGCGATCATGACATGGGCGAAATCCTGGCAAACGCCCTTGCGCAAGGCGAAGACCTTGGATGGTGGGGTTTCAACGTCGGTAGCCTTGGGGTCGTAGGCGAAATCGCGATGGATCGCGAGGCAAAGCGCATTTGCTGCGGCAAAGACCGACTGGCTATCCAGCGTATTGGCCACCGCATAGGCCGTGATGTCAGCATTGAGCGGCACGCGGTGCGAGCTGGCCATGAAGTGGTGCGGGCTATTGGGTTCAACCGACCAGTAGCGGGCGATTTCCTGATGCAGAACGGGAATGGTCGGAGAGAGGTCGGCAGGAATCAGGATGTCTTCGACCTGGACGCGGGCCGTCAGTCGGATAACGAGGCTATCCTGGGGTTCGACAAAAGTCACCGTGGTGGCGAGGTTGCCGAAGAAATCGGCAAAGGTGCTTTCGCGCTGCGGGCGTGGCTCAAAGCGCAGGCTTGAAGCGATAACGCGCTGGACGCCAGGCACCGATATGGGTGCGACGCGCACCAGATGGCGACCACCATGCACGGTTGCTTTATAGTCATAGTTGAGTTGGAGCCGGACGTCGTACAGCATCATGCTCACACGAAATACGCCGCAGCCACCAGGCTGGACAGGATGCCAATGTCGGCGGCCAGCTTGTTGAGCCGTTCCGGCGTCATATCGGCCGGGTCAACTATCCGCAGATCGCTCTGGATGCGCAGCGCCGCCCTTCCTGCGGCCGAGAGCTGGCCATCTTCGACGCCGCCGGGCAGCTTGGCGATCTGGGCGCGCAGTTCGGTGAGCTGGAACAACACCGAACGTGGGTTGAGCGGGTCGAGCGCCAGAAGATCAATCGCGCTCTGGGCGCCAGCCATGACCGAATAGCGCCGACGGTGCGTCATCACGCTATCGCCGATCTCGAGCAGCATTTCGATCGAGCCATCGGGCGCGTCCTTGCCGGTGAGCCAGGCGGTGGTGCGGGCAATCTGCACGGCGCGCTCGAGGCGGCGACCGAGTTCGAGAAAGCGCCAGCCGGCAAAGCGATACATGTTTTCATGCACGAGGCCCGAGAAGCCAGCCAGCTTGCGCAGCAGCACGGTCATGGCGCGGGTGGCGTCGTCGCCGGGCTGCACGCGCTTTGCGAAACGCTGCGCGGTTTTTTGCAGATCATTGAGCGCCAGCCAGCCATCGGGCGAGAAGCGGTCGCGGATCTGGCCGGCGCTGCGCACGGCGCTGTCGATGGAAGCCAGCAGACCGGCGGGCATGCCTTCGGCGACATCAACATCGATGGTTTCGAGGAATTTCGCGCAATGGCGCAGCAGCGGCATCTCAGGGTGCGAGAGTTCCGCCAGCCGCGCATTGTAGGCGCGCAGGATACGCACGGTTGCTTCGCAGCGCTCTGCGTAGCGACCCAGCCAGATCAGATTATCGGCGGCACGGCTGGGCAGGCTACCGGGCGAGTTGCGGACAAGCTTCTGACCATCCTGGGGCAGCAGCGAAACCTGTTCGACCGGGCTGGACGAAATGACCCAGACGTCGGCCGCCTGGCCACCACGCTGCATGGCAATGGCGGAGGCATCGGTGCTGGAGCCAACGCGCGCGAAGCCGCCGGGCATGATGGTCCAGCCATCCTGGGTGCGGGCGGCATAGACGCGCAGGGTTATGGGCCGGGCCTCCAGCCTGCCCTCGACATAGACGGGCGCCGTGGACAGCTGCACGCGCTCCTGGCCGACGAAATTGGCGCCATCGGCACAGATGCGCTGTTTCAGGGCTGCCTTTTCGGCAGCGTCGAGGTCTGAGCCCAAGGTGGTGGTGCGCTGATCGTCGAATGGCAGGGAGGTGGTGAACGCCGGCCCGATCATCATATTATCAAAATTGTCGAGCACGTGGCGCTGCTCACCGGGCTGACCGCACCACCAGGTGGCAATTTCGGGCAGCAGCAGTTTGGTGCCGAGGAGCTTTTTGGCCAGGCGCGGCAGGAAGGCGGCGAGGGCTCGGGTCTCGAGCAGGCCGCTGCCAAGGCCATTGATCATGGAAATCGAGCCATGCCGGAGGGCGTCGACCATGCCGGGGGTGCCGATGCGGCTATCGTAGCGCAGTTCGAGCGGGTCAACGAACGATGCGTCCATGCGCCGCCACAGCGCGCTGATCTGCTTGAGACCGGAGACGGTGCGCACCATGACCTTGCCGTCTTCGACGACGAGATCCTCGCCCTCAAGCAGCATCAGCCCAAGGTAGCGGGCAATATAGGCGTGCTCGAAATAGGTTTCGTTGAGCTGGCCGGGTGTCAGGATGGCGACACGTCCGCCATCACGTCGGGCATCGGCAAAGAGCGTATCGCGAAAGCTGCGGAAGAAGCCAGCAAGGCGCTGCACGTTCATGTCGCTATAGATGTCGCTCAAGGCGCGGGTGGTCGCTACGCGATTTTCCAGTGCGAAACCGGCGCCGGAGGGGGCCTGGGTTCGGTCGCCCAGCACCCACCAGGCCCCATCGGGGCCGCGGCCGAGTTCGAACGCACAGAAGTGCAGGTAGTGACCACTGGTGGGCTTGACGCCAACGAGGGGGCGCAGGAATTCGCTGTTGCGGGCCACCAGTTCGGGGGGCAGCAACCCCTGCTGAACAAGGGTGTTGTCGCCATAAACGTCAGCAATGACGGTTTCGAGCAGTTCGGCGCGCTGAACAAGGCCGGCGCTGATCTGGGCCCAGTCGGCCTCGCCGATCAAGAGCGGGACGTGGGCCAGAGGCCAGTCGCGTTCCTTGCTCTCTGTGCCATCATAGGTGCGATAGAACACGCCGGCATCGCGCAGATACTGGTCGGCGCGCTCAAAACGCGACGCCAGCTCAGCGGGCCCCAGTTTGTCGAAGGCAGCCATGAGTTCAGCCCAGCCCGGCCGGAGATTGCCGGCCGGGTCGATCATCTCATCGGGGACCCCGGGGAGCAGGCGATAGCCTGCGATCAGGCTGGGTCCGGCTGGGGGTTTGCCGCGCTTTTGATTCCGCATTTCCATGGGTTACCAGAAGCGCGGCGGCCGACGCAGGTCAAGGGTGAGCGGGAATTCGTCCGCTGGCTTTTCTGTACGCAGGTCATAGCCGCCGGCCGTGTAGTTATGCGGCACGAAGCGAGCGAGGCGACGTGCCTCGGCTTCGTTGCCATTGACGGGGAAGGTGTCATAGCTCCGCCCGCCCGGGTGGGCGACATGGTAGACGCAGCCGCCAACCGGGCGCTGGGTCCAGCGATCATAGATGTCGAACACCAAGGGGGTATTGACCGGCAGGGCCGGATGCATGCCCGAGGCGGGTTGCCATGCCTTGTAGCGCACGCCGCCAACGGCGGTGCCGGCCTGGTCGGTGGTGCGCAGGGGCACGGCGCGCTGGTTGCAGGTGACCGCGTAGCGCTCGGGATTGATGCCTTCGAGCTTGACCTGAAGACGCTCCACCGAGCTATCCACAAAGCGAACGGTGCCGCCGATCGCCCCCTGCTCGCCCATCACATGCCAGGGTTCCAGAGCCTGTCGCAGTTCGAGGCGGACGCCGTCATATTCAACTTCACCGCAGAAGGGGAAGCGGAATTCGAGCTGGGCCTCGAACCATGCCGGATCGACGGTGAAACCGTGCCGGTCGAGATCGGCGATGACATCAAGGAAATCCTGCCAGACAAAATAGGGCAGCATGAAACGATCATGCAGCGTGGTGCCCCAGCGGGTGAAGCTACCTTCAAGCGGGTTGGTCCAGTAGCGGGCGATGAGCGCGCGCACCAGTACCTGCTGGGCCAGCGCCATGCGAGCATTGGGCGGCATTTCAAAGCCACGGAATTCGACGAGGCCAAGTCGGCCGGTCGGCCCATCGGGGGAGAACAGCTTGTCGATGCAGATCTCGGAACGGTGGGTGTTACCGGTGACGTCGACGAGCAGGTTACGGAACAGGCGATCGACCAGCCAGGGCAAGGGGGCCGGTTGGCCCGATTGCGGATGGGGCACCTGGGCCATGGCGATTTCGAGTTCGTAGAGACTGTCGTGGCGCGCCTCGTCAAAACGGGGCGCCTGGCTGGTGGGCCCGATGAACAGGCCCGAGAATAGATAGGACATGGACGGGTGCCGCTGCCAATGCAGCACCAGTGACTTGAGCAGATCGGGTCGGCGCAGGAACGGACTGTCGTCGGGCGTGGCGCCGCCGACCACGACATGGTTGCCGCCGCCGGTGCCGGTATGGCGACCATCGATCATGAACTTGTCTGCACCCAGCCGTGACTGGCGCGCTTCCTCATAGATGGCGGTGGTGGTGGCCACGCAATCGTCCCAGCTGGACGCAGGGTGGATATTGACCTCGATGACGCCCGGATCGGGAGCAACGCGAATGACGTTGAGACGCGGATCGTGCGGGGGCGCGTAGCCCTCGACGTGGACGGGCTGTCCGACTGACTTGGCTGCGGCCTCGATGGCGGCGATCAGCTCAAGATAGTCTTCGAGCTTTTCAACCGGTGGCAGGAAAACACAGAGCCGATGATCGCGGATTTCGGCAGTGACGGCGGTACGGACCTGACCCTCGATTTCGCTGATGGTCTGCTCGGTGCGATCCTGCTGTTCGCTGGAGGCGGTGAAGCCGGCGGCGGTCTGGGCGCGCGGATCGACCTCAAGACCCGAGATCTTGCGGCTGAGGATTTCCACCGGATCGGGCAGGGGGCCGCGCGGTGCGCCAGGATCCTGCGGCACGACATGGGGGTAATCGGTGCCCTTGAGATGCTTGAGTGAGCTGAGCGGGAGACGATAGCCGGCCGGGCTGTCACCGGGCGCTAGGAACAGCTTGCCGCGCCGGGTCTTCCAGACCTCGGTCAGCCAGGGGCTGGACGCTTCCGCATTCCAGCGCTGGACCGGTAGGACATAGCCTGTCGGGTTGGTCAGGCCGCGTTCGAACACCTTGGCGATACGAGAGCGGGCTTCCGGATCGGCCAGCTCGGAATTGGCAGGGTCAACGTTGGCGGGCAGGTTGGCTTCCTTGAGCAGCCACTCCCCGGGATCTTCATAGGCCTCAGCGATGGTTTCGCCGGTTAGGCCCAGATTGGTGGCGAAGGCCGTGAGAAAGCGGCGGGCGTCCTCGTGGGTTGCGGTGGTCTTGACGCCTTCGCGCGCAATCAACTTGTCATCGGACCAGATCGGCTTGCCGTCGAGCCGCCAATAGAGCGAAAAGGTCCAGCGCGGCAGGGTTTCGCCGGGGTACCATTTGCCCTGGCCGTAATGCAGCATGCCATTAGGGGCAAAGCGCGTGCGCAGGCGGCGGATCAGGTCATCGGCCAGGGTGCGCTTGGTGGGGCCGACCGCGCCAGTGTTCCATTCATCGGCCTCAAAATCATCGATGGAGACGAAAGTGGGTTCGCCGCCCATGGTCAGGCGGACATCGTTGTCGGCAAGAACCTTATCGACCTGCTGACCCAAGGCATCGAGCTGCTCCCAGCTGGCGTCCGAGAACGGCTTGGTGATGCGCGGGTGCTCGGCCACGCGATCGACGCGCATGTCGAAGGCGAAATCGACTTCGGCAAACGAGGCCATGCCCGAGATGGGCGCAGCATTGCGGAAATGGGGCGTGGCGGCCAGCGGCACGTGGCTTTCGCCGGTCAGCAAGCCCGAGGTGGGATCGAGCCCGACCCAGCCAGCGCCGGGCAGATAGACTTCGCACCAGGCGTGCAGATCGGTGAAATCATGGTCGGTGCCGGCTGGGCCGTCGAGCGAGACCAGATCGGGCTTGAGCTGTATGAGATAGCCCGAGACAAAGCGGGCGGCAAAACCGAGATTGCGCAGGGTTTGCACCAGCAGCCAGCTGGAATCGCGGCAGGAGCCCTTGGCGTTTCCCAGGGTCTCTTCGGGAGACCAGACGCCTGCTTCCATGCGCACCACATAGGCCAGGCGCTGCTGGATGGAAGCGTTGATGGCGGTGACGAAGTTCACCGTATTCATCGGGGTCTTGTCGATGCCGTCGAGGAACTGCTGCAGCAGCGGGCCGACGGGCTCGGGCTGCATATAGATGGACAGGTCGGGCCGGATGTCCTCGGGATATTGGAAGGGGAAGGTCTCTGCGCTCTCTTCGACGAAGAAATCGAAGGGATTGTAGACCGTCATGTCAGCAACCAGATCGACTTCGATCTTGAACTCGGTGACCGGTTCGGGGAACACAAAACGTGTCAGAAAATTGCCGTAAGGATCCTGCTGCACATTGACGAAA
>JAHJOS010000613.1 GCA_018820005.1 Alphaproteobacteria bacterium
CGCAAACTTGTTGTCGGTGTTCAGCGCAATGGCCGACAGGGTGCGGCTGGCGAAAGCCGACATATCGATATAGGTGCCCATCGAGGTCTTCTTGTTGAAGGTGGGAACCTTGCCGTTCTTGATGGCGTCGGCATAGAGCGCGTCCAGCGAGGAGCGTGCATTGCTGGCGACGTCCTCGATGTCGGGCTGGTGGGTCTGGCCGCCATTGGCCAGCGCCAGATAGAGCGCGACGGGGTCCTGTTCCCCCGCATCGGGCATTTTCTTGGAATCGTTCTGAAGCTGCTTGAGTCCTTCGGTGACGGCAGCGCGGCCGGCGATCCAATCGGTGCCCAGCTTTTCCTCAGTGCCCAGGCTATCGAGATAGGTGGCGGCGGCCTTGTAGAGGCCGGTGAGATCGCCGGTGACCTTGGCGACGGCGGCAGGGCCAGCCATGGCACTCTCAAAGCGGCGCTGCATCTCAAGGCCGGCGGCGTCGCGCTCATCGGTAGTGAAGCTGTCATCGCTGGACATGGCGTAGAGTTCGCGTGGGTCAAGGCTGGAGAGGTCGAGGGCCAGCTTGCCGTCCTTGAGCACTGTGGTGCGATTCGCCGCCTTGAGCAGATCAGTCAGCTTGGTGTGAGCTTCCGCCAGTACGGTGGCGAAGTCCTTGGTGGCCAGGGCCGCCTTGGCTTCCTGCGAAAGCGTAACCGAGGTTGCCCCGGTCTCCGTACTGGTCGTGGATTTGCTGGCGGCGCTGGACGAAGAACTGTTGGCGGCCTTGGTGGTGGCAGAATTGGCATAGCTGGTGCTGGAATAGCTGGTGCTGGGATAGCTGGCGCTGACGGCAACCATGATGGGCTCCTGCAATCGGTTAACAAAACCTATGCAAGGCTCATGCCTGGAATTTACCGTTCAAATTCAAGGATGTGATGTCGGGAGCGGCAGGAAATCGGCAGATTTTGCCGCCCTGTGCGGCAGATTCTGACGGATCTCGGAAACAAATAGGCCCCGCCCGAGGGGATGGGCAGGGCCAGGAGTCAACGGCCGAAACCGCTGACTTTGGAGGCGCGGCACCACGACTGCCGCGAATTTGATGCTGTTGTTATCGACCGGTCGGCCGGGTGCGACAATTGGTCAATTGGGAAACGCTGCCATGCAGAATCCAGACAGGCGCGGGATCTATTCGGCCCGGGCCGCAAAGCTGGCGCAGGCGGCAAAAAAAAGAGGCTCCAACCGAAGTTGGAGCCTGATGATAGGGCCGAAGCCAAATCTTAAGTTTTGGCCCGATGCAAGGGAGGAGGATATGCACCAGACCGGTGAACCCAAGCCGAGGGAGGAGGATACGGCTCAAGTTCGTGTCGCTTAAACGCGGGTCCGAGGGAGGAGGATACGGAGCGGCGTCACCAGCGACACGTACACATATAGATTTTGACCGTTTGGTCAGCAAGACATAGGTCAACATGCCTGCCATGCATTTTGCACAGCGACAAGTTGTCAACGCCGATGCGGTGCGCCCGAAAGCCCTGTCCGGACTGGGTTATGGAGGCGCCGGGCGGCGGGGCGAAAAAAAGGCCCTGTCCGAAGACAGGGCCAATGATAGGGCCGAAGCCAAATCGAAAGTGAGGCAGAGAGCAAGGGAGGAGGATATGCGCTCTGCCGGTGAACCTTGATCGAGGGAGGAGGATACGATCGCGGCTCGGTGTTGCGATACTTGTTCCAAGGGAGGAGGATTTGGAACGCGCCTCAGCAACACCCTCCTTATGAACTCGACTCGCTCGGTAGGCAATCAGCGATGGTGAATGTCAGCCATGCGCGAGATGCAGGAGCCCAAAACGCTTGTGGCCCCGCTCGAGGGGAGAGCGGAGCCACAGGTTTGTGAGAACGAGTTCCCACAAGGAGGGAACGCAGGGGGCGCAAGGGAGGAGGGAAGCGCCCGCTGTGCTAAGCGGGATATAGGGGGTGTCGGTGTGCCTAACAATCAGGCATCGCGTATAATAGCTATGCAGTGGCTGCATAGATTTTAGAACATTTCTGCTGAAACTGGCGCAAATGCTGGTTTTATGCCGGTGCGGGCCGCCGCTCGGCGGCCTATAGCCAGCCGCGGCGCTTGAAAAACAGATAGGGCAGGATGGCCGAAGCGACCATGGCGAGCAGCGCCAGCGGATAGCCGAAGTGCCAGTTGAGCTCGGGCATGACCTGGAAGTTCATGCCGTAGATCGAGGCCACCAGAGTGGGGGGCAGGAAGACAACGGCAGCCACAGAGAAGATCTTGATGATCTGGTTCTGCTCCAGATTGATCAGGCCCAAGGTCGCATCGAGGAGGAAGTTGACCTTGTTGGACAGAAAGCCGGCATGGTCGGCAAGCGCCTGGGCATCGCGCTGCAGCACCTTGAAGTCCTGACGCACGTCGCGCGGGGCGCGGGTCGCATTGGGTAGCCGGGTCTGGTGGAAGGTGGTCAGGCGCAGGATGGTGATCAGGCTTTCACGCACCAGGGTGAGCATATCGCCCTTGTTGCCGATTTTCTCGATCAGCCCCTCAAGGTTGCGCGATTTGCGATTGGCACTCTTGATGCGAGAGCGGAACACTTCGCGCGAGATGGCATCGAGGTCCTCGCCGGTGGTTTCAAGCACCTGGGCGATGCGGTCGATGAAAGCATCGAGCAGGCCGGCCATGACATGCTCGCCTGTGGTCAGGGGGCGACCACTGCTGCGCAGGGCCAGTGCCTCAAAGGTGGTGAAAGGCATGGGCTCGGCATAGCGGATGGTGACAAGAGCGGTGCCGCGCAGCACAAAGGTCACGGGCACTTTGACGGGGTCGTGCTCATGGATCTTGCTGAGAACGGTGGCGGTCATGAATTCGGCATCGGCCTCGGCATAGAGCCGGGCAGATGGCTCGATGTCCTTCATCTCATCGCGCGTGGGCACCATGATGCCCAGGCATTGCTCGACAAGATGCTCTTCCTCGCGCGTGGGATTGATCAGGTCGTACCAGACGCCGTTGGACATATCGGTCGAGGAGACCGCCGGGTCGACGGGGAGGCGGGCGAGATGATCGCCGGAAACGGTATAGATCTTGAGCATGGCAGGCATCCTTTTGCGCGGGCGGCTACGCCGGCGCGACCTGCTGCGTCACCCCGGGTTTCGTGCCGTCCTGTTCGTCAATCGACTTCGAGAGTCGGGGTTCACTGTCGGGGTCCGTGGTTCGTCTGCGACGGCGCACCGATGCCCCGGATGTGTGGCCGCGTCAAGGCACAGAAATGCGATTGGCGGATGCGCATCAACGCGCGGCGTCGAAGCAGGCTATGGTTGCCGCCAGTTCGCCCAGATGGGCAATGCGGGCATAGCGCGGCTCGCCCACGGGCTCGTCTGCCTGCTCATAGGCCCAGGTCAGATCATGGGGCACAAAGACGCCATAGCTGCCGGCGGCCAGCGCCGGCAACACGTCCGAGCGCATGGAATTGCCGACCATGACGGTGTGCGCGGCGCCATCGGTATGCCGCTCGAAAATGCGGGCATAGGCGGCCGGGGTCTTGTCGGAAATGATTTCGACGGCGGCGAAATAATCGGCGAGGCCGGAGGCGGCGAGCTTGCGCTCCTGATCGAACAGATCGCCCTTGGTGACCAGGATCAGGCGGAAACGGGCCTGGAGCTGGTCGAGAGCCTGGTCGACATAGGGCAGGGTTTCGACGGGAAAATTCAGCAGTTCGCGGCCGGCGGCGAGGATTTCGGCAATCACCATGCCCGGTACGCTATGGTTGGTGAC
>JAHJOS010000077.1 GCA_018820005.1 Alphaproteobacteria bacterium
ACAGTGACCCGGGGCTGCATGTCCTGCCGCTCGGCCGTCAGCGTGACGCTGACGTCGGTGAAGCCGAACTTCAGCATCGGCGCCGACCGCTCCACCCCCTTGATCATGCAGGCGGCCAGGCTCGCCAGCAGCAGCTCCACCGGATTGAAAGCGTCGAGGCGCCCGGCCAGCGAGGTATCGAGCACCAGCCGCGCGTCCCGCACCAGGGCGGTGCTGCCGTTGGCGTCGTCACGATGAGCCGAAATGGAATAGCTGCGCATGGTGGATCTCCCGCTGGATTGAGGGAGAGACTAGCAGGGGGGAAGGGGGTGGGTGTTGATCGAGCGCAAGTGGAGCTTGAGCAGCTGCGGTATTGGTTTTGAACCAGATTAGGCAATGCTAATGGCAACCCAATCGAGCCCAGACGTCAGCACTTTCCCTGCTCAAATCGCGCCACCCGCCCGAGGTCTCTGCGGCCGGCTGCTAATGCGCCTCGTCCCAATTACCGGCCGCATGCGCATCCACCTGGATCGGCACCGTTAGCCGCACAGCGGGTTCGGCTGCGCTTTCCATGACTTGTTTGATCACCGGAATGGCCTTGTCTTCGGTGCCCAGGGGCACTTCGAAGATGAGTTCGTCGTGCACCTGCAGCAGCATGTCGGCTTCGATCTTGGCGGCCTTGAGGGCCGGTTCCATGCGGATCATGGCGCGGCGGATGATGTCGGCGGCGCTGCCCTGGATGGGGGCGTTGATACTGGCGCGTTCGACGAAGGCGCGTTCGCTGGGGTTGTGCGAGCGGGCATTGGGGAAGTTGATGCGGCGGCCGAAGATGGTGGTGACGTGGCCGTCTTCCTTCACCTTCCGGCGCTGCTCATCCATATAGTCCTTGATGCCCGGGAAGCGCTCGAAATAGGTCTTGATATAGTCGCCCGCCTCGCCGCGGCCGATGCCCAGCTGATTGGCGAGGCCAAAGGCGGAAATGCCATAGATGATGCCGAAATTGATCGCCTTGGCGCGGCGGCGCACATCGCTGGGCATGCCCTCAACCGGCACGCCGAACATTTCGCTCGCCGTCATGGCGTGAATGTCGAGGCCCTCTTCAAAGGCATCCTTGAGCGCCCCGATATCGGCGATATGGGCGAGGACGCGCAATTCGATCTGGCTATAGTCGGCTGAGATCAAGATCTTGCCGGGCGCGGCGACGAAGGCGCTGCGGATCTTGCGGCCATCCTCGGTGCGCACCGGGATGTTCTGCAGGTTTGGATCGTTTGAGCTGAGCCGACCTGTGAGAACCGAATGCTGGGAATAGGTGGTGTGCACCCGGCCGGTGCGGGCGTTGATGTATTGCGGCAGGGCATCGGTATAGGTGCTGCGCAGCTTGTTGAGCTGGCGCCAGTCGACAATGGTCCGCGCGAGCGGCACGCCCTTGAGCGCGAGATCCTCCAGCACATCGGCGCCGGTGGACCAGGCGCCGGTCTTGGTCTTGGTGCCGCCCTCGAGCCCCATCTTGTCAAAGAGGATTTCGCCGAGCTGTTTGGGCGAGCCCAGGTTAAAGCTCTGCCCGGCCAGCTCATAGGCCTCGGCCTCAAAGGCGGCGGCGCGCTGGGCGAATTCCCCCGAGAGGCGGCTGAGAATGGCGCGGTCGATATTGACGCCGCGCGCCTCCATGCGGGAGAGCACCGGGGCCAGCGGCCGCTCGATGGTTTCGTAGAGCGTGGTCATGTTTTCGGCGACAAGGCGCGGCTTGAGAACATGCCAAAGCCGCAGCGTCATGTCGGCGTCTTCGGCGGCATAGGCGGCACCATCGGCAATCGACACCTGGGCAAAGGTCTTCTGGCTCTTGCCCGAGCCGATCAGATCCTTGATCGACTGGCCGGCAAAGCCTAGCCAGTGTTCGCCAAGCTCGCCCATGGTGTTGAACTGCGGACCATCGAGCGCATAGCTGAGCAGCAAGGTATCGTCCATCGAGCGGACCTCGACGCCATAGCGCGTCAGGATGCCCAGATCATATTTGCCATTGTGGAAGATCTTGAGGATCGAGGGATCGGCAAACAAGGGCTTGAGCATATCGAGCGCGGTGCGGATCGGCATCTGCCCCTCGGCCAGCCCGCCACCGCCAAAAATGTCGGCCTCGCCCTCGGCATGGCCGAGCGGCAGATAGGCGCCATTGCCCGGCGCGGTGGAAAAGGAAATGCCAACCAGATCGGCGGTTTGGTTGTCGAGCCCGGTGGTTTCGGTATCGGTGGCGACGGCGCCGGCAGCCATGGCGGCATCGATCCAGCGCTGCAGCGCTTCCGCGTCGCGGATGGTCTCATAGGCCTCGGGCTTGAAGGGAATCGCGCGGATGCGGGCATGGACGGCTGCTGCGTGAGCGACGGGCGCAGCCTCGGACCGGCCGGTTGCTTCCTGGCGGGCGGTGCGGGCTTCGGCACGCGCGGCATTGTCAAAGCCGACCGCAGCAGGCGACGCCACGCCCTTGGCGCTGAGCTCGGGATCGGCCGGGAAATCATCGGGATTGGCATCGAGCAGCCCGGCCAGCCGCTTGGTGATGGTGGCAAATTCCATCGCCTTGAGGAAGGGGAAGAGATTGCCCGGCTCCATCGGCTGGCGGATAAGCGCATCGATATCGAGCTCGACCGGCACATCCTGGCTCAGGGTGACAAGGCGCTTGGAGACCAGCGCCAGATCGGCATTGGCCTTGAGCTTTTCGCGCCGGGCGTTCTGCTTGATCTCGTCGGCATGGGCGAGGAGGTTTTCCACGTTCCCATACTGGTTGATGAGCTCGGCCGCCGTCTTGACGCCAATCCCGGGGACGCCGGGGACATTGTCGACGCTGTCGCCGCACAGCGCCTGCACCTCGATGACCTTGTCGTGCGTCACGCCGAACTTGGTGAACACCTCGTCGATGCCAATCCAGCGCAGCGGCGGCTGGCCGGGCCGCGCAATGGTGTCGAGCATGCGGATGGACCCATCGGCCTCGATGAGCTGCATCATGTCCTTGTCGGAGCTGACGATGGTGGCCTTGCCGCCGGCCTCACGCGCCATGCGGGCATAGGTGGCGATGATGTCATCGGCCTCCCAGCCCTTCATTTCGATGGAGGGAATGGAAAAGGCCCGCGTCGCGGCGCGCGTCAGGGGAAACTGCGGCACCAGCTCGGGCGGCGCCGGCGGACGCTGCGCCTTGTAGTCGGGATAGAAATCATCGCGGAAGGTCTTGCCGGAATGATCAAAGATCACCGCCATATGGGTGGGCGCATCCTCGCCCTTGAGGTCTTCGGTCAGCTTGAACAGCATGTTGCAGAACCCCTGCACGCAGCCGACGGGCAGGCCATCGGACTTGCGGTTGAGCTGGGGCAGGGCATGGAAGGCGCGGAAAATATAGGCCGAGCCATCGACAAGCAGCAGATGCATAACGCGATTCCCTTTGGAGCTTGGGGCGACCTTAATGGATTGGCGGCGCCTTGCCTATTTGGCACAGGACTGTTCCCCGCTTGTTCGCCGTGGGCAGACGTGGTTTTGGCAGGGTGTGACAACTGCCGCAGCACAGACGATGTAAAGCGTACTTGACACTATGTCTGCTGTGCCATACATGCAATGTCAACGATGCTTTACATGGGGCCGGTCGAGGTGGCTTACGAAGAAAAGAGTGCCTGGATCATGCTCATCGCTAGCGTGGTCTCCTATAGCTGGTACGTGAGCACGGTGCTCGG
>JAHJOS010000614.1 GCA_018820005.1 Alphaproteobacteria bacterium
CAAGCATGGACGAAAGGTCTTAACAAATGCCGAATTTTGCCTATTCACTTGATATTCGGCCAAATAAGGACAGTATATCATAGCGGGCAAGTCATAATGAATATAGATTAGTGCGCATTTTGGTAGATAAATACATATATGTGATTTCTGGTACACCGTTTCGGACTATGTACAGTCAAATACTCAAAGCAAACCCAATTTATTACACACGCGGAACTTAACTTGAGGGTGTGAAACCTTCACCCTGCCACCTCGCAATGGTGCGATCTTATGATTCCTCTTTGGACTTTAATAATTCAGAGCGCGTCTATTTTGTCAGCCAGAGTGGCCGAAAGGGCGCCAGATACGCTTTGCCAGATTTTGCAACAATGGGGGAAATACCTTGGTAACCCAAAGCAGAAGCTGCTCACAGCAAAGGATTTTCTCGCGACCGACGCACGGTCGCCGACGGGGCCATTGCGGGGGTCCGCAATGGCCAAAGTGTTGGGGCTCAATCAGAAGCGGATCGAGGCCAGGTGGAAGGGCGTGAATGTGGTCGCCGTTTCCTGGTCAATGGGCCGTTCAAGTCCATCCACGGCCTGTGCCGTGCGCCCATCCGGCAGGGTCACGGCAAGACTGCCGCGACAGCCGGCCGATTCGGATAGACGCAGGACATAGCCATCGCCGGCTTCGGCGGGCTTGAGGGCGTGCAGGCGCATATCCAGACCCGACCACTGCACGGGGGCAATGTCGTAGCTGGATGCAGCCGAGGCTGGGGTGACGCGCAGGGGATCAACCAGCAGATCGGCTTCGGCCTGGACTTCAGGGCTCCACCAGCGACCATCATGGGGCATGATGGCATAGGTGAAGTGGTGATGCCCCTCGTCGGCCAGCATGTCAGGATACATTGGCCCACGCACGAGGCTGAGGGTCATGACATTGCCCTTGGCTGAGAAGCCGTATTTGTCGGCCGACAACAGCGCCGCGCCCCAATCGGCCTCGCCCAGCGAAACGAAGCGATGGCCACAGGCCTCGAACTGCGCCTGCTGCCAGGTGGTATTGTCATGAGTGGCGCGCTGGGTGACGCCGATGGCCTGATCGAACGCGGCCTGTTCGGCCATGACCGTGACCGGGAACACCGCGCGCAGATAGGTGCGGCGGTCGTGCCAGTCGATATCGGTGACGATGTCGAGGCGCGGGCTGTTGCTCCACAGGCGCAGCCTCTGGGTGATGCGGCTGGCGCTCAGGGTACGCACGATGGTGATTTCACCCAGGTGCGGACCGGTGGCGGTGACGGTGCAGCTCTCGAGATCGAGCAGTTCCTCGCCGCCCAGCGAGAAGCCCGGCTCAATGTCCCAGGCGTCATAATTGCGGGGCAGATCGTTGCGATAGACCATCAGGCGATTAGCGGCACCATCGACCAGCTCGCGGTTGCGGCGCTTGTCGAACATGGAGGCAATGCGGCCCTGGGCATCGATGGTGACGCGCACCAGATCGTTTTCCAGCTGGCGATCGGAGACGGTGACCTTGCGCGTGCTGGCCTCGGCAACAAAGCCGAGGCTGAGCGGCGCCAGCGCCCGGTCGGAGGCGGCAACATAGAGGTCGCCGACCTGCTGGGGCGCCAGGCTCGCCGGCAGCGGCTCATGCGACTGGATCTGCCAATGCGGCTTGGCCGTGCCCGAGATATTGGCGACGGCGATACCGGCCGTGCCGCCGCTGTGCTGGGCCGCGAGGCGGGCGATGGCATCGGCGGCATAGGCTTCGCTGCGGGCGACGACGCCTTCCAGTTCGGCCTCGGTCTGCACATAGGCTTCGCGGATGGACGAGCCGGGCAGGATGTCGTGGAACTGGTTGCGCAGCATCAGCTCCCAGTCATCGGCCAGATCGGGCATGGCAGTGCCGGCGCCGCTGAGCGCGGCCAGAACGCTGGTCGCCTCGGCCGCCACCAGGGCGAGTTCAGCGCGACGGTTGAGCTGCTTGGTGCGGGCCTGGGTGGTGAGGGTCGCGCGATGGTATTCAAGATACATCTCGCCCGACCAGACGGGGACCGCGGCATCGCGCAGCTCGGCACTGATGGTGTCGATATGGTCCTGGATATTGCCATGGGTGATGGCGGGCAGCTGCGGCATCAGGTTGAGAATGGGGAAGGCCTCGATCTGGTCGGGATCGGGACCGCCGCCGCCATCGCCCCAGCCATAGGTGGCGATCACGGTGTCGCTCAGATCCTTGCCGGCATGCTTGCTCCAGACTTCGTCCAGCGCCTGGGGGCGCATGAGCATGTTGTAGCCGTCATTGTCATAGGCATTGTAGGTGTGCACCAGCACGGTGGAGCCGTCGTTGCCTTTCCAGCGGAACACGTTTTCCGGCATCTTGTTGGTTTCGCTCCAGCTCACCTTGATGGTGACCAGGGTCTCGATGCCGGCATGGACCATGATCTGTGGCATGGCGCCGGTGAAGCCGAAGGTGTCGGGCAGCCAGGCCGTGCGGTTGATGAAGCCGAAATGGCGCTGGAAATAGGCCTGGCCGAGCAGGAACTGCCGCATGAAGGCTTCGGCAGAGGGCATGTTGGTATCGCATTCGATCAACATGCCGCCGTTGACCTCCCACTGGCCGTCGGCAATGCGCTGCTTGATAGCCTCAAACAGGGCCGGATCTTCCTGCTCGACATGCTTGTAGAACAGCGAGGAGGACTGCAGGAAGGTGAAGTCGGGGTGCTTATCCATCAGCGAATTGACGCTGTTGAAGGTGCGCACGATCTTGCGCACCGTCTCGGGCTGCGGCCAGAGCCAGACATAGTCGATATGGGCATGGCCGGTGGCCAGGATCTTGCCCTGCTTGGGATAGCGCTGGCGCAGTTCGGCCAGGCCTTCGTCAATTGCGGCGATGGCGACTTCGACCGAGGCCAGCGCATCGGCATCGAGCAGAGCCGGCGTATTGGTCGGCTCGAAACTGCGCTCCCAGATCCGCTGGGCGCGCGGCTGATCGGCCAGGCGTGGGCCGACAATGGCGGTGGCGGTGGGCAGGCGCAGCTGCGACAGGCCGATCTCGGCGACATCGCAGAGCGAGCGGGCCAGTTCGGCATCGCCAACGGTCTGGGCGGTGCTGCAGATGGTTTCGATGCGGCGGCGCAGGGCGCGGATCTGCGG
>JAHJOS010000007.1 GCA_018820005.1 Alphaproteobacteria bacterium
AGCAGCGCCGAGCGGAACTCGGTGACGGCGAGTTGAAAATCGACCTCGGAAACCTTCACCCGCAATTCCCCATCCCTGAAATTGAGGAATGGCAGCACCAGGCCGGCCCCGAGCGTTGCGATCGGATTGGCGAGGATTTGAAGTAGGTCTGGGCTCGCCGAGCCGAGATTGCCGGTCAGCGTGATCTGCGGATAGAGGCTTGCCTTGGCGCCGTCTACGTTCCGCAAGGTCGCCCGCAGGCGCAATTCAGCAGCGCGCAAGTCCGGACGGCGCGCGAGCAGGTCCGCCGGTAGGCCAGCGGTAATCTGCACCGGCGTGCGGCGCGGTAATTGCTGCGGCTCGACGACAGTATTGGCTACGCCGTTGAGCAAGACACCCAGCGCATTGCGAAGCACCACACGGTTCTGCTCCAGATCGGAAAGCGAAGCGGCCTGGCTCTCGACCGTCTGCCGTACCTCGGCAAGCTCGAGCTCGGTTGCCGCACCGGCTGCCGCCTGGCTCTTGATCAGGTCCTCGACCTGGCGCGCAACTTCCAGCGATGCGCGGGCCGCGCTCAGATCCTGGTTCGTATAGGCCAGGCGCCAATAGGTCTCGATCGTGGAGGCAATGACCGTGGTCCGTGCAGCCTCTACGTCTTCGGCTGACGCGTCAGCCTGCAACGCCGCCATATCCTTGCTGCTTGCCAAACGGCCCCAGAGATCGACCTCATAGGTTGCCCCTAGTCCCAGACTGAAACTGCTGCTGATGGCGCCTGTATCGGCCAGCGGCACCGTCGCTTGCGCATTGCCCGTACCACTGAGTTGAGGGAGCTTTGCGACCCCAGCCAAATCCGCCTGCAACAGCGCTTTGCGCACGCGCAGGTTCGCTGCGAACAGGTCGTTATTGTTCGCAAGGACCGTCTCGACAAGCTGGTCGAGTTTCTTATCACCAAAGCTGCGCCACCACTGCACCGCGGCGACCGGATTGGAAATTCCTGCACTATCTGTCCAGGTCGATGTATTCGGCAGTGCCGGCCGGACATATTGCGTGGTGAGGCTCGAGCAGCCCGCCAGAAGGACGGTGGGTAGAACAATTGCAAGTCGGAAAGAGGACATCACGGAACCAGATGTTCATGAACTCGACCGGCATCCGGCCCAAAGTTCAGTCATCAGGTCTCTGTGGAGCAATCATCGAGGAATGGTGCAGATTGCGTGCAGATCCATAGGGAAAGAATGGATCGAAACATTAAGCGAGCGGCAGCTTTCAGGATTTGGAGCCGACAGCCCAAATGGCCGATTTGGCGTCGGAAACCGCCGGGGAGAAACGCGCCCTGTTTCGATGACCCCGGCTGCGTTTTCGATTTTCCGAGAGCTGACGGGTCATTTTCGCCAGTGGCACCCGCATAGCAGATCGCCCGGCAGAGACAGTTTCCTGCCTTGCCCGCAACTGGACTGGCCCGAGCCGCCTATTGGCGAGCGCCGGCCGTTACAGAACCGCGATTTGGGTCGCGATCCAGCGCTTTTCAAGCTCTGGTGGTTCGACACCGATGCCGCTGCAGGCGCTATCGATGCTGAACATCTTGGCGGCGACGGTTACCGACAGGCGGTGATCGCCTGACCTGGCGCTGAAGACGATATGGTCCTGGTCGGTTGCGACGCGCTCTTCCAGCCGGGTGGACGCCTGGGATTGTCCATGTTCGGTACCCCAGCGCATGGCGGCCAGTTCTGCGGCCTGCGCGGGCTCGTCCAGCTGCGGATTGCCGCGCGACGCCGGCAGGTAGACCTCGCCGTTCTCCAGTGCCGCCAGGAAGCCGGGGACGTCGGCAGGCTCCAGCCGCCCATAGCGTTGGCCCGCCGGCAGGACGATGAGGGACGCCGCAAACCGGCAGCCACCCAGATGGGTGCATTGCAGCACGTTGAACCGGGCGGGGTCAGCGGCCGCCACCAGCGCCTTGAAGGAGGCAAAGCCAAAGCGCGCGCAGCAGGCGTCGCGCTTGGCGTCAGTGCAGCAGAGGATGGTGATGCGGTCGTCGACCGGCCCGGGCAGCGGTTCACCCGCAGTCCAGGCCTTGATCAGGGCCACGGTCTCCGCCTCGCTGGCTGTGACGAGCGAGCGGCCCTCCGGATAGGCCATTAGCCTGGGCAGTGCCTGGCCGGGACTGCCCTCGACCAGCACGACCGAATTGTCGGTGACCTGTGACTGCATCGCGTCACGGATCGCATCGCCCAGCGCCGGGCTCATGTCGATCGAGGCAAAGCGCGGGACGCGCCACTTTCCCTTGGGCCAGGCCAGCATCAGAAAGCGGGGGCTGAGACGCCCGGTCCCTTCATGCGGCTCGCCCCGTTCCAGCGCCAGGGTTCTGCAAAAGACGTGCTTGCTCATCCCGCGTCCGCCTAATTGCCTTCGAACGGCACGAAGTCCCGGCCCGAGATATTGGAAATGATCATGTAGCTGATCGCCCCAAGGGCATAGAACGAGTTGGACGAAGCTTCTTCGCGCGGAATGGTGATCAGCTGGTTGTGCTGGCACGCCGTCAGGTCCTGGCAGACGTCGGAGACGACTGCGTTGAGCTGTTCGATAGCGGGAAACTTGAAGCCCGCATCACGCAGCACCCGGCCGAGCGGGCCATAGGTGTGCTCGACATAGAACCTGCCTTCATTGCCCTGGAAAACGGAAGAGGTGATGTTGGACATATCGATGAGCCGCTTGATCTGCGCGATCTGGCAGCCATTACGGGCCTTGAGAAACGTCATCCGGTCCTGCGTGCCGGTAATGTCTGCCAGCAGGCTATAGGTGTCAAAAATGCTGGCATCATCGCGAATGACCACAGTGGGTGCGATCTTTTCCAGCTGATCGACCGGCGTGCCCTGCCATCCGGTCGTCAGGATCAGATCCGGCTGCAGGGCAGAGATCCTTCGATAATCGCTACTGTCGTCCTGGCCTAAGAGCCTGGAAGGGGCGCCACGGCATAGATGCGGTCGGCGAAGCTCTGCAGGTCGAGCGCCAGCTGTTCGGCAACCAGCATAGTCGCGCCCGTCAATTGTCGCCGGGAGGGGGTGACCACGGCCATTTCGAGCGGACTGAGGCGCAGGCCAGCGATGGGGACTGCCTTGATCAGCCCTTCTTCCAGTTCTTTGAGCAGGCCGATGCAGGTGAAGAAGGCTATGCCGTCACCAGACAGGATGAGTGGCTTCAGCATCATCTGGCTGTTGGTCGCCACGAAGGTGCGGCTGACGCGATCAAGCGAACCCAATTCCCAGGCGATAATCGAGCTCATCACTTCATGGTCGAGCTGCAGCAATAGCCGAAACTGCGCACATTCCTGCAGCGTGACGCTGGCCTGTCGCGCGAGGGGATGCTTTGAGGCCACGATGGCCCGTAAAGGCATTTTGACACCAGTGACCACGTCGATGTCAGGTGGCCGGGCAAGATCAAAGGTGATGCCAATGTCGCAATCACCCTCTGCCAGCAGCTTGAAGATGGTGTTGTAGCTTTCCGTCCGAATGCGGAAATCGATCGCGGGGTGCTGGTTGTGAAACTTGCGCACAAATTCAGGCAGGAACTGGATGGCCAGGCTATCGAGGCAGGCAATGTGAACACGCCCCGTCCGCTTGCCGCGCATTTCCCCGATTTCAGAACGCATCAGGTCAAAATGACGAAGCGTCTCGGTTGCGTGCCGCAGGACGATCTCGCCGGCATGGGTCAGCCGAAGGCCGTCGGAGAAGCGCTCGAACAGGGGGGTGCCCAATTCGTCCTCGAGCTTCTTGATCTGCCGGCTCAGCGCCGAGGTGGCAACATGCAGTTCCTCGGACGCCTTGCGGATCGAGCCGGAGCGCGCCACCTCGGAAAAGTAGCGCAGAATGCTGGCATGCATGGCGAACTCGTCGTGAAAAGCCCTTGGTGGCCTTAGTGCTAGCATGGCCCTGGCGGTATTCGCAAAAATAGCGGCGGGGGCTAGCGCCCCTGCCACACCGGCGCACGTTTTTCCTGGAAGGCTTTGACCCCCTCGTGGGCATCCTCGCTGACGAGGGCTGCGATCAGTGCCGGCGTGCGCAGCGCCTGTGCCTCGGCGGGCGGCAGGTGAGCGGTGCGATTGACGGTCTGCTTGATCGCGCGGAGCGACAAGGGCGCGCAGGCCACGATATCATCGACCCAGCGCTGCACGGCGGCGTCGAGATCGGCCATTGGCACCACCTCGTTGACGAGGCCATAGCTTGCCATCTCAGCGGCGGTGAAACGTTTACCGGTGAGCATGACGCCCATGGCCAGATTGTGCGGGATCTTGCGCTGCAACTGGATCATGCCGCCCTCAAGCGGCATGCGGCCGAC
>JAHJOS010000615.1 GCA_018820005.1 Alphaproteobacteria bacterium
CAAGAAGCCTGCCAACCGCTTCGTAGCCGGCTTCATCGGCTCGCCGAAAATGAACTTCGTCGACGGGCCAGAGGCCGCCAAATACAACGCGCACTCCATCGGCGTGCGCCCCGAGCACTTCAAGCTTGCCACCGTCCCGATGGCCGGAACCTGGAAAGGCAAGGTCGGCGTGGCCGAACAGCTCGGCTCCGATACTTTCCTCCATGTCCATGTCGATGGTCTGGGGCTGATGACCATCCGCACCGATGGCGACCAGACATTCAGCCATGGTGACGACGTCTATCTTACTCCAGACCCCTCGCGTATCTACCGTTTCGACGCTGCCGGGCTGTCTCTTTAGGATTACTGCGATGACCACCAACCTCTCGGCCCAGACCCTCGACGCCATCGCCGCCACGGCCGCCGTGCCGGCCTATGACAGCCGTGATCTGTCGGCCGGGATCGTGCATTTCGGCGTGGGCAATTTTCATCGTGCCCATCAGGCCGTTTATCTCGACGATCTGTTTGCCACCGGCACCGATCACGATTGGGCACTGGTCGGCGCGGGCGTTCGCCCGGCCGATCAGGCCATGCGCGAGAAACTGCAGGCCCAGGACTGGCTGACTACCGTGGTCGAACAGGAGGCCGATGCGAGCAGCGCTCGTGTCACCGGCGCCATGATCGATTACCTTGAGCCTGGCAACAGCGCCGCCGTGATCGAGCGCCTGGCCGATCCCGCCGTCCGCATCGTCTCGCTGACAATCACCGAAGGCGGTTACTACATTGACCCGGCCAGCCAGAAGTTCGACCCCAGCCATCCCGACATCGCCTTTGACGCCGCCCATATGGACGCGCCAAAAACCGCCTTCGGCCTGATCCTGGCCGGCCTGCTGCGCCGTCGCGCCGATGGCACGGTCCCCTTCACCGTCATGAGCTGCGACAATATCCCTGGCAATGGCCACGTCACCGAAAATGCCGTGATCGGTCTTGCCAATCTGGTCGATCCCGCAATTGCGAGCTGGGTCAAGGCCAATGTCGCCTTCCCCAATGGCATGGTCGACCGCATCACCCCCGCGACGTCTGACCGCGAGATCAAGCTGCTCGCCGACAATTTCGGCATCGACGACAACTGGCCAGTGTTCTGCGAGAGCTTCCGCCAATGGGTCCTTGAAGACAACTTCCCCGCCGGTCGCCCGGCGCTCGAAAAGGTCGGCGTACAGTTTGTGCCCGATGTCGCGCCCTACGAGCACATGAAGATCCGTATCCTCAATGGCGGGCATGCCACCATCGCCTATCCCGCAGGCCTGATGGACATCCATTTCGTCCATGAAGCCATGGAGGATCCGCTGGTCTCGGCCTTCCTGGCCAAGGTCGAGCGCGACGAGATCATCCCCGTCGTGCCGCCGGTGCCAGACACCAATCTGAACGACTATTTCGCCCTCTGCGAAAGCCGCTTCGCCAATCCCAAGATCGGCGACACCATTCGCCGCCTGGCGCTGGACGGCTCCAATCGCCAGCCCAAGTTCATCGTGCCCTCCGCGCTCGACCGCGTTACCGCCGGCCAATCGGTCACGGGCCTGGCCCTCGTCTCGGCCCTCTGGTGTCGCTACTGCTTTGGCACCACCGATTCCGGCGCCGCCATTGCCCCCAATGATCCCAGCTGGGACCGGCTGACGGCCCAGTCTAGGCTGGCCAAGGATGATCCAAAAGCCTGGCTGGCCATGGCCGACATCTATGGCGAACTCGCAGGCAAAGCCGCCTTCGTCGCGGCCTTTACCCATGCGCTCTCTACACTCTGGTCGATCGGCACCAGGGCCGCTTTGCAGCGCTATCTTGAGGACGCTCTCTAGCCATGTAGCCAACCCGTCCGCCTTGGGCTAACTTCGCGCCCGATCCGAACAAGGGGCGCGCCAACTTGACGAAATCGCTCGTGGTTGCAGTGGATGTGGGGACCACGAGTGCCCGTGCCGGCGTGCTCACGCTTGAGGGCATCCTGCTGGGTCGGGCCGAGCAGTTGATCGATATGCAGCGCTCCGATGCCAATCACGCCGAGCACAATAGCGAGCAGATCTGGCAGGCCGTCTGCACCGCCGTGCGCCAAGCTATGGCGCTGGCCGGCGCCCAACCCGATCAGGTTGTCGGTCTCGGTCTTGATGCCACCTGCTCGCTGGTCGTCCGCGATGCTCACGGCCAGCCGCTGACGGTATCGACCAACGGTGACGCGCGCTGGGACACCATCGTCTGGCTCGATCACCGCGCCCTCATGCAAACCGACGAGTGCAACCGCACCGGTCACCGCGTGTTGAACTATGCCGGTGGCGTCATGTCGCCCGAAATGGAAGTGCCCAAGCTGATGTGGCTCAAGCGCCACCTGCCCGGCACCTGGGCAGAGGCGGGCATGATGTTCGACCTGGCCGATTTTCTCTCCTGGAAAGCCACCGGGTCACTCGCGCGCTCGCAGTCGACCCTGACCTGCAAATGGACCTACCTCGCCCATGAAACACCCGGCTGGCAGGCCGATTTTCTGGCCAAGGTGGGCCTTGAGGACCTGC
>JAHJOS010000078.1 GCA_018820005.1 Alphaproteobacteria bacterium
CATGTACCACTTGACCAGACCCTCGTCGCCCTTGGACAGGATCTTGGTGCCGCGGTTGGTGCGGATGTACTTGGCGTTGTGGTTGATCAGGCGGTGGCGCTTGCCGGCGACGCCTGCCTTGACACGACCGGTCGCTGTGAAACTGAAACGCTTTTTGGCGCCAGATTTCGTCTTCATCTTGGGCATTTTGCGGGTCCTTGTAAGAAACTTGGATGGATTTTGGCCCATCGCATTCAGAGATCGCCACGGCATGCCTTTTGGCCGGGCGATCCGGAGAAGTGGGCTCTATAGGGGCAAAACACCCTGCTGGCAAGGGGCTGAGCGGGCACCCAAACAGGCAGATCACATGTCAGTGTTCGCACCCGATGAACAAGCGCTGAAACTTTTGGCGGCGCCCAGGCGTATTTCCTTACAGCTCGACCACACAGCGAGCGCAAATTACACAAAGGATTTCATCATGAAAATGCTCAAGATTGTCGCCCTGACTGCTACCCTGATCGCCGGCGTTTCGGCCGCTTCGGCAAGCCCCTACAGCAATATGGGCAGCATTGAAGCGCTCAACGCCATCCAGGACGCCACTGGCGCCACCGTGCTGTCGCTGAACAGCAATGAAGCCATCTCGCTGATGGCCGACAATGATGCCGCCACCGTCCAGGCCCGCATCCAGAACAACAAGTGGCTTGTCGATACCATCGAACGCCAGGGCTACACGGTCGATCAGATCATCGGCGCAACCGGTGACCGCAACAGCCTGACACTCTACGCACTCTAATCCATGGGCAGGCGCACAAAGTCGATGGTCGGATCCTCCTGCCCGACCATCGACCGCCAGCCCGGCTGACATGCCATACAAATACCCAAGTTCGAAATCACCATACAATCACTTGGTCGCATCGAAACAATTCACGGACGGTTCCGGACATTAAGATTCATCCTAGACGCGGACATTTTTCTAAAAAGGAAATAATCCTCGATTTTGAATTTCGATGAAACTTAAATCCTGATCCATCCGTATTTACTACCGAGACCAAGACGAACCAGATTTACTTCACCAAGAAGGAATACATTATGAACATGATCAAGATCATCGCACTGACTGCTACGCTCGTTGCCGGCGTTTCGGCTGCCTCGGCCAACCCCTACAACACCATGGGCGGCGTCAATTCCCTGCAGGCCATCCAGGAAGCAAGTGGCGCCACCGTGCTGTCGATCAACAGCAATGAAGCCATCTCGCTGGCCCGCGACACCGATGTTGCCTCGGTCCAGGCGCTGGTCAAGAACAACAAGTGGCTGGTCGAAACCATCGAGCGCCAGGGCTACACGGTCGACCAGATCGTTGGCGTGAGCGGCGAGCAGAACAGCCTGACCCTCTACGCCCTCTAGGATAACAGCAGCGTCCCTCCCCGCTGTAGCGACGGCCGGCCCCTCGGGGTCGGCCGTTTGCTATTGCAGGCGCGGCTGCAGGTGGTCCTCGAACAGCAGGCCCGGCTGGGTCGCCAGCGCGTCGGCATAGAGCGCCTCGGCCGCCAGCGAAATCTCGAGGAAGCGCTCGAGCCCCGTAACGTCCGTTTCTGGCAGGCCATAGGCGCCAGCGCGCAGCCGCGTCAGCAGGGTGGTCTTGGAGGCGATCATGCCGGCGGCGACATTGGAGCCATTGCTCATCGAGCTGGCGCGTTTGATATAGTCGTGCAGCGGCGTGCCCAGGTGGAACGAGGCCGGCACGGCGCGATAGAGCTGCAGCAACAGTTCGAGATCGGTCATATTGCTCATGGTGGCGTCATAGCGCGCGTCGGTGCGCCGACGGTCCCACACCAGCATGGAATCCATCGACAGGCTCACCCATTTGTGGGCGCCCGGCGTCAGCAGCCGATCGGGACCGGCGCCCACATAGCGCAGGTGCACGAAGTCATCGGTCATGACATCGAGCGCGGTCGTGACAATGGCATGATCGGCCAGCGCGGCCACTGCGCTTGCCAGTTTTTCAGGCTTGAAACGGTCGTCGGCGTCCAGAATGGCGACATAGGGCGCGGTGATGGCCTCAAGCGCCACATTGCGCGCATTGGACGCGCCGCGCCCGATGCCGCCACTTTGGGCATGAATGATGCGCGGGTCGGCAATGCCGGCCTGGTCGAGCAGAGCGGCGTAATCGACGCCATCGTCGGCGACCAGCCAGAGCTGCCAATCGGCATGGGTCTGGGCCAGCACGCTGCGCACGGTGGTGACAATGGTCGATTGTGCCTTGAAGGCCGGGGTAACGATGGCAACGGTTGTGGACATGGTCGGGGCGCCGGACTTGAACAGGGAACGCCTATGTCCCATATCTCTGGAACACGCGCGGTGCCACACTAATCGGGCCGCGCACGATACGTTGCTTGATGATCAAGGACGGCTTGAATGACGCGCATTTCGGTGTTCTCTGCCCCGTTTCTACTCGGCTTCGACAGCTTTGAAGAGCGTGTCGACAGGCTCGCCAAATCCGCCGACGGCTATCCGCCCTACAATATCGAACGCCATGTCGATGCCGATGGAACCGAGACGTTCCTGGTGTCGATCGCGGTTGCCGGCTTCAGCGCGCAAGAGCTGGACGTGACCACCGAGGACAACCAGATCCTGGTGCGGGGCAAGCAGAAGGACGATACGGGTCGCCAGTTCCTGCATCGCGGCATTGCCGC
>JAHJOS010000616.1 GCA_018820005.1 Alphaproteobacteria bacterium
CAGGAACAGATTGCCGAAGCGCAAGGGCTCAACGACGAAACTGCGCAGCGGCGCGATGGATTTTTCGATCGCCGGCCCGGTCTGCAGCGCCGCCGCCGTGTCCGGATTGAGCCTTGTGCGCAGTTCGTCCCAGAAGCGGTCGTCGCTCCAGTTCTCGACCTTTTCGGTGGTGGGCACCTGCAATAATAGCGGCTGCGGGTCTGCGAGCGCATCGAGCACAGCGCAAAGCCGCGTTCGTGATGGGCATAGATCAGCTCATCGGCCACCGGCGGCTTGTCCACCAGAACGCCGAGCCAGCCGAAGGGATAGACCCGCTCAAACGTGGTGATGCCGCTGGGCGCGACACTGGCACGGCTGACGCCATGAAAGCCGTCGCAACCAATGACGAAGTCGCAGGTCAGCTCATAGGAGACGCCATCGTGATCATAGGTGACCCTGGGCGATGCGGTATCGAAATCGGCGATGGCGACATTGTCGGCCTCATAGATCGTCGTCGCCTGCCGCGCCTGCATCAGGTCGCGCGTCACCTCGGTCTGGCCATAGACCATCACCTTGCGGTCACCGAAATCGAGCCGCTGCACATCGCCGTCAAAGCTCAGCTCAATGCCGCGGTGGATCAGCCCTTCGCTGTGCATGCGGGCGCCCACGCCGACCCGATCGAGCAGCTGCATGGCGCCTTCTTCCAGCACGCCCGCCCGGATGCGTCCCAACACATAGTCGGCGCTGCGGCGCTCGATAATGACGCTGTCGATGCCGTTGACTTCGAGCAGCCTGCCCAGCATCAGTCCGGCCGGTCCGGCCCCGATGATGGCAACCTTGGTGCGCAGTTTTTTCATCGACTTCATCACACGCGCTCCATCGCCATGGCGATACCCTGTCCAACGCCGATACACATGGTGGCCAGCGCCCGGGCCTTGCCGGTCAGCGCCAGTTCCAGCGCCGCCGTCCCGGCAATACGGGCGCCCGACATGCCCAGCGGATGCCCCAGCGCAATGGCGCCGCCATTGGCATTGATAAAGTCGCCATCACTGGGCAGGCCCAGCGCGCGCAGCACGGCGATGGCCTGGCTGGCGAAGGCTTCGTTGAGTTCGACCACGTCAAAATCGGTGGGGCGCAGACCCAGTCGCGCGCAGAGTTTTTCGGTCGCCGGCGCCGGCCCCATGCCCATGATGCGGGGCGGCACGCCGGCGGCGGCGCCGCCCAGGATGCGCGCCATTGGCGTCAGCCCATGCTTTTTGGCCGCCGCTTCCGATGCAATGATCAGTGCCGCCGCGCCATCATTAACGCCAGAGGCATTGCCGGCGGTCACCGATCCACCGGCGCGGAAGGGCGTCGGCAGCCGGGCCAGTATTTCGAGCGTGGTGTCGGCGCGCGGGTGCTCGTCGGTATCGACGACAACCGGCTCGCCCTTGCGCTTTGGAATGGTCACGGGCGTGATCTCGCGGGCCAGGCGTCCATTGGCCTGCGCGGCCACAGCGCGCTGCTGGCTACGCAGGGCGAAGGCGTCCTGATCGGCCCGCGACACTCCATATTCAGCAGCGACGTTCTCGCCCGTCTCGGGCATGGAGTCGGTGCCGTAGAGCTGCTGCATCAGCGGATTGACGAAACGCCAGCCGATGGTGGTGTCATAAATCTCGGCCTGGCGCGAAAACGCCGTCTCGGCCTTGGGCATGACGAAAGGCGCCCGGCTCATGCTCTCGGTGCCGCCGGCAATGTAAAGCTCGCCCTCGCCGGCCCGGATGGCGCGCGCCGCCGTAATCACCGCGTCCAGGCCCGAACCACAGAGGCGGTTGATGGTGGTGCCGGAAACCGTCACCGGCAGGCCCGCCAGCAGCAGGCTCATGCGCGCCACATTGCGGTTGTCCTCGCCGGCCTGGTTGGCATTGCCAAAGATCACATCGTCGACTGCGGCCCAGTCCACGCCGGGGTTCTCGGCCATCAGCGCCCTGAGGGGAACGGCGCCCAGATCGTCGGGACGCACCAAGGCCAGGGCGCCGCCGAAACGGCCGATGGGGGTTCGCCGATAGGCGCAGATAAAAGCTTCGGCCATAATACTAGAGCTCCGGAACGAGGAGATCGGCGACACTGCCGCTGACAACAAGCGGTGCGCCGGTGACGGCCTGCAGCGCGTCCATCGAGATGTCGGCGAGCTTTTCGCGCAGCACGAAGTGGCTGTCCTCGATGTCGATGACGGCTAGGCTGGTGTAGATGCGAGTGACGCAGCCCACGCCGGTCAGCGGCAGGCTGCAGCGCCTGACCAGCTTGGGCCTTCCGTCCTTGGTCACGTGGTCGGTGATCACGGCGACGCGCTTGGCGCCATGCACCAGATCCATCGCCCCACCCACCGCCGGCACGCCCTTGGGCCCGGTGCTCCAATTGGCGAGGTCGCCGGTCTCGGCAACTTCATAGGCGCCCAGAATCGCCACATCGAGATGGCCGCCCCGCACCATGGCAAAGCTGTCGGCATGGTGGAAAAAGGCGGCCCCCGGCTTGAGCGTGATCGCTTTTTTGCCGGCGTTGATCAGGTCCCAGTCTTCCTCGCCCTCAGCCGGGCTTTCGCCGAAATTGAGCACGCCGTTCTCGGTGTGGAAAATCGCCTGCCGACCGGGCGGCTGGAACTTGGCCACCATTTCGGGGAAGCCGATGCCCAGATTGACATAGGCACCGTCCTCGATGTCCTGCGCAGCGCGCCAGGCGATCTGGGCATTGGTGAGCTTGCTGGTCATGCGTAGGCCACTCCCTCGCGCATCAAGGCTTCTTCCTGCTGCGGATCGGCGACCTCGACGATGCGGTCGACGAAGATGGACGGCGTGATGACCTGTTCGGGATCGATCTCGCCGGGCGCCACAACACGGCTGGCCTGCACGATGGTCACCTTGGCGGCCGCTGCCATCAACGGGGAAAAATTGCGCGCGGCCATGCGATAGGTGAGATTACCCATGGTGTCGGCCAGCTCGGCCTTGATCAGCGCCGCGTCGGCCTTGAGCCAGCGTTCCTGCACATAGTGGCGACCATCGAACTCGGCCACCGGCTTGCCCTTGGCCAGATCGGTGCCGAAGCTGCTGGGCGTATAAAACGCGGGAATGCCCGCGCCACCGGCGCGAATGCGTTCGGCCAGCGTGCCCTGCGGCACCAGTTCGAGCCCGATCTCTCCGGCCAGATATTTCTCGGTAAACGCGCGCGGATCGGCCGAGCGCGGAAACGAGCACACCATGGTGGCCACCATGCCCGCGTCGATCATGGCGGCGATGCCGATGCGTCCATTGCCGGCATTGTTGTTGATCACGGTCAGCCGCGCCGGGCTGCCCGTCGCCTTGAACCGGTCGATCAGCGCGTGGATCAGTTCGATGGGCGCGCCCGAGCCACCAAAGCCGCCCACCATCAGGCTCATGCCGTCGGTGATGCCTGCGACGGCGGCAGCGAGGTCTGGAACGGTCTTGTTCATGCACGGGGCCTTTCACGCACGGCCACAGCCGCGCCATGTCGCTGTCTCAGATATCGAAGAACACGGTCTCGCCTTCGCCCTGCAGGCGAATGTCGAGCGTATAGACGGGCTTGCCATCGGCCACGCTGGGCGTGGCAATCAGCGTCTGGCGCCGACGCGGGTCCATGACGCGGTTGAGCACGAAATCGCTCTGGTTTGCCTCGGCTTCGTCGCCAAAATAGAGCCGCGTGTGCAGCCCCACATTGATGCCGCGCGCCACGATCCACAGCGTCAGGTGCGGCGCCATCAGTTTCCCGTCGGGACCGGCAACCCGTCCGGGCTTGACGGTATCGAAGCTGAAACGCCCTGTGCCATCGCAGGCAATGCGCGCCCAGGCAGCGGTGTGATTGCCATCGGCATCAGCCTGCCAGAGTTCGACCACCGCATCGATCACCGGCGCGCCCGATCCGTCGGTAATGCAGCCCGTCGCGGTGATGCGCGGGCCATTGCCAGGGACCGGTCCAGCGCCCAGATCCCTAACGTTGGGACCGGTGATGCCTTCAAGGCTGGGCGTCATGCCGATGTGGACATAGGGCCCGGCAGTCTGGGATGGGGTTTCCTTGAGTGGCGGCAATTGATTGAGCATCAGTTCCCCTCCGGCCGGTTTTCAAACATGGTCGAGCGGCGCCCACGCAGCACGATGTCGAAGCGATAGGCCAGCGCATCCATGGGCGTGGTGTTGTGGCGGTCGAGCCGCGCGATCAGCTGCTCCACCGCCGCGGGATCGGCGATGCTGAGGGCGATGGGGTCCTGCCAGATCATCGGATCGCCCTCGAAATACATCTGGGTGATCAGCCGCTGCGCAAAGGCATGGCCAAAGACCGAGAAATGGATATGGGCCGGGCGCCAGTCATTGCCGGTATTGGGCCAGGGATAGGCACCCGGCTTGATGGTGCGGAAATGGTAATAGCCATTGTCGTCAGTGATGGCCCTGCCGCAGCCGCCAAAATTGGGGTCGAGCACCGCCTGATAGCCTTCGCGCTTGTGGCGGTAGCGCCCGCCAGCATTGGCCTGCCAGAATTCGACCAGCGTGCCGCGCACCGGGCGGGCATTTTCGTCGAGCACCTGACCATAAACGATCAGCCGCTGCCCCACGGCTTCGCCACCGTCCTGGCTGAAATTGCGGATCAGATCATTGTCGAGCGGCTGCAGACTGTTGTGGCCGAAGGTGGGACCACTCATCTCCGATTTGGTCGCGCCGAGCGACAGCAGCGCCTGTTTTGGCGCGCGCAGCGTGGTGCTCTTATAGCCGGGGGTGTCAGCCGGCGGATGCCAGGCCCGATCGCGTGGATAGAGCAGGCCTTCGGTTCCATAGAGGTCAAGCTTGCTCATCAGCGCGTCTCCCGCTTGTCGATTTCCCGCTTTGCAATCCGGAACGCCCTGTTAGCGGCGGGCACGCCGGCATAGACCGCGACATGGAGCAGGGCTTCCTTGATATCGTCGGCCGAGGCGCCGGTATTGAGCGTTGAGCGGACGTGCATGGCCACTTCCTCGTCGTGGCCACCCGCTGCCAGCAGCGCAATGGTGATCATGGAGCGCTCGCGCGGCGTCAGGCCGGGCCGCGCCCAGACCGAACCCCAGGCCCCTTCGGTGATAAAGGTCTGAAAATCGGTATCGAAGGCGGACTTGGCAGCATTGGCGGCATCGACATGGGCATCACCCAGTACCGTGCGGCGCACGCTCATGCCGCGCTCAAACGCGGCGCTCTGCTCAGGCATCAACAACCTCCTTGAGGAATTGATCGATCGTGGCTGCCAGCACATCGGGCTGCTCGATCGAGGGAATGTGGCCCGCGCCAGCAATCAGGGCAAAGCGGGCATTGGCGATGGCATTGGCCAGCGGCCGGACCATATCGGGTGGGGTCGACATATCGTTCTCCCCCGCAACGACCAGCGTCGGCGCGGTAATGCGCGCCAGATCATCGTGCAGATCGGCGTCACGCACCGTGGCACAGGTGGCGGCATAGCCCGCGCGGTCGCAGCGCTCGAGCATGTTGCGCCAGCCGGTATAATGGGCGGGCTGCGCGGCGCGATAGCCCGGCGAGAGCCAGCGCGCGAGAATGGCTTCCGATATGGAGGCGATGCCAGCAGCCTCGACCTGGGCAATTCGCTCGTTCCACATCTGCGCGCTACCGATCTGCGCGGCCGTGTCACACAGCACCAGCGCCCGGACCCGCTGCGGCTGGGTGGCCGCAACCCGCATGGCGATCATGCCGCCCACCGATACGCCACCCATTACAAAACGCTCGAAACCGCAATGATCGGCCAGCGCCACCAGGTCGGCGGCGTGGTCATCAATTCCATAGGGACCCGGCGGCGCGTCGGACAAACCGTGGCCACGCTTGTCATAGGTCACGATGGCAAAACGCTTGCCGAGCACCGGCAGCACATCGTCCCAGATCCGGGCATCGGTCCCCAGCGAATTGGCCAGAATGAGCGGCACGCCCGCGCTGGCGCCGGTTCGGCGATAGTGCAGCGTCAGGCCGTTGATGGTGGCAAAAGTCATGGGCTTCACGCTGGTCCTCGCAGGGTCCAGTTAGCCACGCCCATGTTGCGCTTGTAAAATGAGTAGTTTGGCCGCATTCATAACCTTAGGTGCATATCTCAGAAAGAGACTGACCATGGCCGTACGCAGCATCGACGCCCGCATCAAACTGCGGCACCTGGTGTGCTTTCTCGAGGTGGTACAACAAAAGAGCGTCGTCCGGGCCGCCGATGCACTGAACATGAGCCAGCCGGCAGCCACTAAGACCATTCAGGAACTTGAAGAAGTGCTCGGCGTGAAGCTGTTTGACCGCTCGCGCCGCAATCTTTTCCTCTCCCCGGCCGGCGAGCAGTTCCAGCGTCACGCGACCAGCGCCATCACCGCGCTCAAGCAGGGCGTCGACGCTGTTCGTATAACCGAAACCGACAATATCGTGCGGGTCGGCGCCCTGCCCACAGCGTCGGCGCGCATCCTGCCGCTGGCAGTGCAGCGCTTTTGCCGCGACAGCAATGCCAGGGCGCGGATTACCACTGGTCCCAATGCCTATCTGCTGTCGCTGCTGCGGGCGGGTGAACTTGATCTGGTGATCGGGCGCATGTCCGAGCCGGGCGAAATCGCCGGGCTGTCCTTTGAGCACCTTTATGCCGAGAAGGTGGGTTTCGTGGTGCGTGCCAACCACCCGCTGCTGGCGCTCGAGCGCTTCTCGCTGAGCGCCATCGCGGCCTATCAGCTGCTGATGCCCCCCGCCGGCTCGGTGATCCGGCCCAGCGTCGAGCGGCTGCTGGTCGGGCATGGCGTCACCGAGATCCGGGACGATATCGAAACGGTCTCGAACGCCTTTGGCCGGCGCTATGTGCTGGTGACCGACGCGGTCTGGATCATATCCGAGGGCGTGGTGGCCGATGACGTGGCCGAGGGCCAGCTGGCCCTCCTGCCGGTCGATACCAGCGAGACCCTGGGGCCAGTCGGGCTGACCATGCGCTCGGGCGAGGCGGTGGGCTTTCACACCCAGATGCTGGTGGCCGCCATCCGCGCCGTGGCCGCCGAACGCACGGGCGCATGAGCGTCAGCCCTGCGGCTGGGACAGGAACCAGGCGACCAGTTCGGCCGAGTTGGCCACGCCGACCGAGCGCGCCAGTCGCAGGCGGTGTGCCTCCACGGTCCGGCGCGACAGCCCGACTTCGAGGGCAATGGCGGCATTGGTCTTGCCCTGCGCCACCAGCGCCAGGATCTGGCGTTGCCGCCCGGTCAGCTTGAGCGTGGTCTGCGTTACCGGACGGCTCATGGGCTCAAAGCAGTAGAGCGCGGCGGCAAAGGGATCTGCATCGCGCGAGCGGCCGTTGACGCGGCACCAGAAGCGCTTGCCCGCCGCATCGGCCATGATGCGCTCATCGTAATACACCGCACCGCCCGGCAGGTTGTGGCGCCACATCTGCCCGGTGCGCACAAAGTCGGCGATAGCCGGATAGAGCCGGGAAAAGCTGGTGTCCAGCAGGTCCGCGCGCCGATAGCCGAACAGCGCCGCGAACTCCCCATTGCAGTCGCGGATGATGCGGTGCGTGGCAAAAACCATGGGCACCGGCAGGTCGGACAGGGCAAAGCTGAGCGGAGTGGACATGTCGTATAAATACGACTAACCGCCACCGCCGGGCAAGTCCTACCGTCATTGCAAAGACGAACAGTCAAAGGGAGGACGGCATGGGCAAGGTGCATTCGGGCGTGGCGGAGGCGCTGGCGGGCGTATTGGCTGATGGCATGACCATCATGTCGGGCGGCTTTGGCCTGTGCGGCATTCCCGAGGCCCTGATCGCGGGGGTCGAGCTGTCGGGCGCGCGGGATCTGACCGTCATCTCAAACAATGCCGGCGTCGATGGCATTGGCCTCGGTCGCCTGCTGGCAACCCGCCAGATCCGCAAGATGATCTCGTCCTATGTGGGGGAAAACAAGCTCTTTGCCGAGCAGTATCTGTCGGGCGATCTCGAGCTCGAGTTCAATCCGCAAGGCACGCTGGCCGAGCGCATAAGGGCTGGCGGCGCCGGCATTCCGGCCTTTTTCACCAAGACCGGCGTGGGCACGCTGATTGCCGAGGGCAAGGAAGTGCGCCGCTTCAACGACGAGGATTATGTGATGGAAACCGGGCTCGTTGCCGACCTGGCGCTGGTGCATGCCTATAAGGGCGATGGCGAGGGCAATCTGGTCTACCGCATGACCGCGCGCAATTTCAATCCGATGATGGCCACCGCCGGAAAGGTTACCATCGCGGAGGTGGAGCATCTGGTCGAAATCGGCAGTCTCGACCCCGACCAGGTGCACACGCCGGGCATTTTCGTCGACCGCATCGTTGCCGTGCCCCACCCCACAAAGCATATCGAGCAGCGCACCGTGCGCCAGCGCGCCGGGGAGGCTGCATAATGGCCTGGACCCGCGATCAGATGGCAGAACGCGCCGCCCGCGAACTGCGCGACGGCTTTTACGTCAATCTGGGGATCGGCATCCCGACCCTGGTGGCCAATTATATCCCGCCGGGCATGGATGTGCGGCTGCAGAGCGAAAACGGCATGCTGGGCATGGGCCCGTTCCCCTTTGCCGGCGAGGAAGATGCCGACCTGATCAATGCCGGCAAGCAGACCATCACCGCCCTGCCCGAGACCAGCTTTTTTTCCAGCGCCGACAGCTTCGGCATGATCCGGGGTGGCCATATCGATCTATCGATTCTGGGCGCCATGCAGGTGGCCCAGAATGGCGATCTGGCCAATTGGATGATCCCGGGCAAGATGGTCAAGCGCATGGGCGGCGCCATGGATCTGGTGGCCGGGGTCAAGCGCGTGGTGGTGGTCATGGAGCACGAGGCCAGGGGCGAGGCCAAGCTGCTGCCGAGCTGCACCCTGCCCCTGACCGGCCAGCGCGTCGCCGATCTGGTGATCACCGA
>JAHJOS010000617.1 GCA_018820005.1 Alphaproteobacteria bacterium
CACCACGGTCAGGCGCAGCATCGGCATGGCCTATCGCCGTGGCACCCCGCGCCAGCGCCTGGTGCAGGCGCTGCTTGAAGCCATCGCCGGCGAGTAAAGCGCTGTCAGAGCACTTGGCCGGGCGCCGCCAGAGCGCTTGGCCGGGCGCTGTCAGAACGCTTGGGATCACCTGGCGTTGCCTTTTCGGCAATCAAAGCCACGAAATTTTGAACTTCTTGAGAACGGTAACCTGAGCCATCATCGCCGTGTCGAGATGACAACCCGGAGAGGGAAAGCCGGGGATACTGCAACAGGGAACGCAGCTCATGTCCGTTTTTACGATGAATCGCCGCCGCTTTGTTCAGGGCGCAGCCGCACTGGGCGGCATGGCCACCACCCACAGCCTGATTGGCGTCACTGCAGGCCTCGCCCAGGATGTGGCCAAGGTCCGCATGCAGCTTGGCTGGCTCGCCTCCAATGGCATTCTCGGTGAAGTTGCCGCCATCAAGCAGGGCTTTTTCGCCGAAGAGGGCATCGAACTCGAAATCGTCCCCGGTGGTCCCAATATCGATGGCGTCGCAGGCGTCGCCGCCGGCCAGTCGCAGCTGGGCATGACCTCGTCGAGCCCGGCCATCATGCTGGCACGCTCTGCCGGCATTCCGATCAAGGCATTCCTGGCTGGCTACCAGAAGCACCCCTTCTCCTATTTCTCGCTCGGCAAGAACCCGATCCGCACCGCACAGGACATGGTCGGCAAGACCGTCGCGACACAGCCTTCCGCGGTCATTCTGCTGCGTGCCCTTTTGGCTGCCAACAATATCGCCGAGGACCAGGTAAACATCGTCAACATGGGCTCCGACATGAACCAGTTGCTCACCGGCCAGGCCGACGTGGTGACGGGCTGGAACACCAATGTCGAAGCCCTGCAGATCCTTGGCCCCGATGCACTCGAGCTGATGCTGTGGGATGCCGGCCTGCAGCTTTATGCCAACGTCTATTTCGCCACCGACGAGCAGATCGACACCCAGGGCGATGTGCTGGCACGCTTTACCCGTGCTGCCGCCAAGGGCTGGGCCTATGTGCGCGACAACCAGGAAGCGGCAGTCGATACGCTGGTCGAGGCCTATCCCAACATGCAGCGGGCGCCCGAGCTGCTGGCCGTGGGCGCAGTGTCCAACTATTCGTTTGGCGACACCACCAAGGCTGACGGCTGGGGCACCATGAGCCGCGAGCTGTGGGAAGCCCAGATCAAGGCCTATTCCGATCTCGGACAGTTCTCGGGCCCAGTTCCGACCCTTGATGAGGTTGTGACCTTCTCTGTGCTCGACGCCACTGTCGACGCGCGCAAGGCCGTGAGCTGACCATGTTGGCGGCCTTGCAACAGGAGCCGGAAACCACTGCGACCCAGCCGGCAATATCGATCAGGAACGTCTCGGTTCGCTTCGGCGAGGGTAAGGGCGAGGTCACGGCGCTGTCCGATGTCTCGCTCGACATTCCCGAGGGGGGCTTTGTCACCATGCTGGGGCCCTCGGGCTGTGGCAAATCCACCTTGCTGCGGGCCATTGCCGATCTGGTCCCGACCAGCGGCGGGGAAATCTCTGTGCTGGGGCGTTCGCCCCGGCAGGCACGCGAAGGCCGTGACTTCGCCTTCGTGTTCCAGGACGCCACGCTGCTGCCGTGGCGCAGCGTCATCGACAATGTGCGTCTGCCGCTCGAGGTGGGCAAGAAAGCAGGCGCAAGTTACGACGACCCGCACAAGCTGCTGAAAATGGTCGGGCTGGCGGGGCGTGAAAATGCCCTGCCCCACGAACTCTCGGGCGGCATGCGCCAACGCGTGGCGATTGCCCGGGCGCTGGTGACACGCCCGCGCATCCTGCTGATGGACGAGCCATTCGGCGCGCTCGACGAAATCACCCGCGACAAACTCAATGAAGAACTGCTGCGCATCTGGCAGGAGACGGGCACCACCATCGTTTTCGTGACCCATTCCATCCCTGAAGCGGCGTTCCTGGGCCAGCACGTGCTGATGCTCAAGGCCCATCCGGGTCGGGTCAAGGATTTCATGAAGGTCGAATTCCCGGCGGGCCGCTCGCTGGCCATCCGCGACACTGTCGAATTCATCACCGTCACGGCGCGGTTGCGCTCGATGCTGGAGGAATGTCTATGACCCACGCCCTGTCGACCCCGGCCAGCCGCAACATCGAAGGCAATGAGGGTCTGTTTCATCGCATCGCCGATATGTTCCAGCGCCGCCTGCCCGTCATCCTGACCACGCTTGGCATTCTGGTCGTCTGGCAGGTCGGGGTCACCGTCTTTAACGTCCCGACGTTCATGGCGCCCAGCCCCACTGCCATCGCGGTCGCGCTCTACGAGAATGCCGGCACGCTGTGGCGCAATGTGCAGCCCACCATGCTGGAGGCGGCACTGGGCTTCGTGTTCGGCAACCTGTTCGCCATCCTGCTGGCGGTCTGGTTCGTGCATAGCCCCACCGCTGAACGCGCAGTCTATCCCATCGCGGTCTTCGTCAAGGCGATCCCGATTATCGCGTTGGCGCCGATCCTGGTGCTGATCTTTGGCAATGGGCTGACACCCAAGATCATCATTGCTGCGCTGATCTGCTTCTTCCCCACGCTGGTGAACATGGTGCAAGGCCTCAAGTCCGCCAGCCCGGCCATGCTCGATCTGATGCGGGTGCTGTCAGCCAGCCAGAGCGAGATCCTCTGGAAGGTGCGTATTCCGGCATCACTGCCGTTCCTTTTCGCGGCTTTGCGCATCGCAGCCACGAGCTGCGTCATGGGCGCCATTGTCGCCGAATGGATCGGCTCGACCTATGGGCTGGGCGCGCTGATCATCGACGCAACCTTCAATTTCCGGTCGGCGCTGCTCTACGCCACCGTGGTGATCGCGGCTTTGCTGGCCGTGGTCCTGTTCTCACTGGTTTCATTGGCGGAAAGCCGCATCGTCCGGTGGAAGCCGGCCGCGTCCGAATAGGCGCGAGGAGGAGTTTATATCATGCAGTCCCCCATCATTTTGCCGTCCCGGCAGGTCAATGTCGTGGATCGGTCCGATGTCGTCGTGGTTGGCGGCGGCCCGGCCGGCATCTCGGCGGCCATTTCAGCAGCCCGCAATGGCGCCAGCGTCACGCTGCTCGAACGCTATCCCTATGTCGGGGGCCTTGCTGCAGGCGGCATGGTGCTGGTGCTCGACGACATGATCAACGGCACCGAAGTCACCGTGCAGGGCATCTGCACCGAGATGATCGAGCGCATGGAGCGCAAGGGGCTCGCCGTGGTGCCGACCGAAAACGACCGGACCCTGGAATTTCGCGATACGCCCGAAGCCTGGCAACGCTGGGCGCGCTGGGGTCTGTTCGACTTCCACGTCCAGAGCAATCCCAATGCACATCCGGTCTGCTACGCCGCCGCCTTCGATCCCGATGCCTTCAAGCAGACCTCCTATGACCTGCTGACCGACGCCAAGGTCAAGATCCGGCTGCACAGCTGGTTCTCGTCGGCCATTGTCGAGGACGGCAGGATCACGGGCGTCGTGTGCCAGACCAAGGCCGGGCTCGAAGCCATCATGGGCTCGGTGATCATCGATACGACGGGCGATCTGGACGTCGCGGCCAGTGCGGGCGCAGCCCATACCAGCTCCGATTTCATCCTCACCACCGTGTCGCGCTGGGGTGGCGTCGACACCGATGCGGCCGAGCGCTTCGAGCGCGAAGAGCCCGAGCGGTTCAAGGCGCTCGACCATGAGGCCAAGCGGCTGATCGGCGGCTGCTGGTCGTTCTGGTGGCTCAAGACCCCCCTGCCCGGCATTGTCTGGCTCAATTGCCCGCATATGCCCAAGCTGAGCGGCATGAAGGTCGAGGACCTGACTGCGGCCGAACTGGAAGGCCGGGCCCGCATTGCGCGCCTGCTCGATTTTGCCCGCGAGAACCTGCCCGGCTTTGAAAAATCCTATGTGGTGGACTTCGCGCCCCAGACCGGCGTCCGCCAGACCCGCCTGCTCGAAGGGTCCTATGTCGTCAGCAAGGATGACGTGATGCACCGCCGTCATTTTGAGGACACCGTCTGTCGTGGCCGCGATTACTACACGCCATACCGCTCCATGCTGCCCAAGGAGATCGACCAGCTCATCGTCGCCGGCCGACACTATTCGGCAACCCCGCAGGCGCAGAAATCGAGCCGCGAGATCCCGCCCTGCATGGCGATGGGCGAAGCCGCGGGCGTTGCAGCCGTCGTCTCGCTCAATGCCGGCGTCACCGCGCGCAAGGCCGACATAGCTGAAATCCGCAAGCGCCTGCGCGCCCAGGGCGCCGACCCCGGCGACATTCCATCCGCCAACGCACTCGTCCTGGAGGCTGCAGAATGACATCGCTCCCGCTGGATGGCATCCGCGTCATCGACTTCACCCAGGTCATGCTTGGCCCCTGCTGCACCCAGATGCTGGCCGATTACGGCGCCGAGGTGATCAAGGTCGAAAAGTCCAAGATCGGCGATCTGTCGCGCTGGTCGCTGGGCTCGGACCCGGACGGTCTGAACAATCCTGTGTTCACCTCGCTCAACCGCAACAAGAAGAGCCTGGCGATCGATCTCAAGGCACCCGAGGCGCGGGCGCAGGTGCTTGAACTGCTGCGCACCGCCGATGTCGTGGTCAACAATTTCCGGCCCGGCGTCATGGAGCGCATGGGCTTTGGCTACGAGGACCTCAAAAAAATCAATCCGCGCCTCGTCTATGGCGTGGGCACCGGCTTCGGGCTCGAAGGTCCATACCGCCACAAGGGCGGTCAGGACACACTTGCCCAGGCGCTGACCGGCGTGATGGAGCGCAAGTCGGACAATACGCACCCAACCGCGGTCTATTCGACCACGCTCGCTGATTATTCCGCCGGCATGCATCTGGTTCAGGGCATCCTGCTGGCGCTGCTGCATCGCGATCGCACCGGCGAGGGCCAGCAGGTGGCGGTGAGCCTTTACAGCTCCCTGATCGCCATGCAGATGCAGGAAGGCACCATGCACCTGATGCGCAACAAGGAGCTCAACTGGTCGGCCTTTCCGCTGACCGGGGTGTTCGAGACCACCGATGGGGCCCTGGTCATGGTCGGGGCCTTCAAACCCAATCCGCTGCAGGATATCTGCGCCGCCCTCGAGATCGAGGACCTGTCGCAAAAGCCCGAGCATCGGGATTTCGATGCGCAGATGGCGTCGCGACCTGTGCTGCAGGCGGTGTTTCGAGAACACTTTGCCACCAATACCACGGCCCACTGGCTCAAGCGGCTCGAGGATGTCGACATCCTCTGCTCGGAAGTGCGCTCGCTTCCCGAAGCGCTGGCCGACGAGCAGACGCTGATCAACAAGCTGATCCTTGAGGTGGGCGAAACGCCGGCCGGCCCGGTGCGGGTCATCGGCTCGCCCATCGATATGTCCAATGCCGAGGTGACCATACGGCTCAAGCCACCGACCCTGGGTGAACATAACGACGTCATCCTGGCCGAGCTCAACCAGGAAGCCGCAGAATGAGTGTCGATTACGCCGTCGCCGATCGCGTCGCCCGCGTCACCCTCAACCGCCCCGACCGCATGAACGCGGTTGATCCGACAACCGAGGCCGAACTGGAAAAGGTCTGGCGGGACATCGAGACGCGCACCGATATCAGCTG
>JAHJOS010000618.1 GCA_018820005.1 Alphaproteobacteria bacterium
CACCCTATGCCGCGGAAATCTGGCTCTTGCCCATCGCCCTGGCCCTGCTTGTGGCCCCGGCCTGCATTCGCCTGGGCGCGGTCGCGACAGGCGTGCCGCCCCTGCCAGATCCTGTGCGCCCGCCCGACGAACTACTGCCACCCTATTCGGTGCTGATCCCGCTGCGCAATGAAGCCGCCATGGTCCCGCAACTGTTCGCCGCCATGCGGGCGCTTGACTACCCCCCGTCAGCCCTGGACATCAAATTCGTGGTCGAGGCTGCCTCTGTCCATACTATTTCCGCCGTGGAGGCCTTGCCTGACGATCCGCGCTTTTCGCTGGTCAGCGTGCCCGACGCCGCGCCGCGCACCAAGCCCAAGGCGCTCGACTATGCCCTGCCGCTTTGCACGGGCGAACACGTGGTAGTCTTTGATGCCGAGGATATTCCCGACCCCGACCAGTTGTGGAAGGCCGCATTGCGCTTTGCAGATACGCCCGATCTGGTCTGCCTGCAGGCGCATCTGACAATAGACAACGGCGGTGCAAATGCCCTGGCAGCTCTGTTTGCCGGCGAATATGCCGGACTGTTCGGCGTGCTCCTGCCCGCTCTTGCGCGTTGGCGGCTGCCGATGCCGCTGGGCGGAACCTCAAACCATTTTCGCACCAGCGTCCTGCGCGATCTGGGCGGGTGGGATGCCTTCAACGTGACCGAAGACGCAGACCTGGGCATGCGGCTGGCGCGGCGCCGTCTTCGCGTGGCAACCCTGCAATCTTGCACCCGTGAACACGCGCCGCAGCGCCTTCGGCCGTGGCTGGGGCAGCGGACGCGCTGGATGAAGGGCTGGATGCAGACGTTCATCGTGCACAATAGGAACCCCGGCCGCTTGATCGATGAAATGGGGCTGGGGCCGATGCTCGCGTTCGAGGTGCTGGTGCTGGGCATGATCATGGCGCCGCTGCTGCACTTTGGCCTCTGCATCGGGCTGTTGGTGCACCTGGTGCTGAACCTGCCGCTGCTTGATAGCAAAGGGTGGTCGGTTCTCTATATCGGGATTCTGTTTTTGGGATACACGAGCACCCTTGCGATGACGGCCCTGGGACTGGCTCGTCGCGGTCAGCTGCCTCTGTTGCCCGCGCAGATCCTGTTGCCGCTCTATTGGCTGCTGCTGGCTCTGGCCACCGTCAACGCCCTGATCGACCTGCTGCGACGACCATTCTACTGGTTTAAATCACCTCATCGGCCGGTGAGTGGGCAGGGGACGCATGGTGCATCGCCCAGGGACAGCGGGCGGACAGCGTCCCACTAGCCGGCAGTTGCCCCGCCAGCCCCGTATGATGCAAGCGTCCGGTTCAATAGGGCGCGTAACGTGCTTCCTTGCGCGCAACCTGGGTGCCAAAGACGCGATCGCGACCAGCAGCCTTGGCGCTATAGAGCGCGCCGTCAGCCGTCTGTGCCAGTTCAAGGGCGCTGCGCTCCACATTGTCGGGCATATAGGTCGCCACGCCCACGCTGGCCGTCACATAGCCACGCTCGCTGGCTTCGTGCGGGATGCGCGCCTGCGATACCGCACGACGGAATGCATCGGCCACCAGATAGGCGCCGTCCTCGTCGGTGTCGGGCAGGATCGCTGCGAATTCCTCGCCACCGTAGCGCGCCGCCAGATCGGCAGGACGTTTCAGGCTTTCCCTGAGCAACTGGCTCACCTGGCGCAGGCATTCGTCGCCCGCAGGGTGGCCATAGTGGTCGTTGAACGCCTTGAACAGGTCAACGTCGATCATCAAAAGGCTCAGTGGGGCGCCTGAGCGGCTGCCACGGCGGATTTCGTTCTCCAGCGCCTCGTCAAAGGCGCGCCTGTTGAGGAGGTCCGTCAGGCCGTCTGTCCGCGCCAGCTGCTTGAGCTGATCGGTGGCCGAGTTGAGTTCCTTCTGTGCCTGCTTGAAGCGGGTGACGTCGCTGACCAGCACCATGGAGGTGCCATTGCTGGTGGTGTGGGACCGCACCTGCAGCCAGGTGCCATCGAACAGGTTGATCTCCTCTTCGTGTTCGCTGAGCAGATTGCCGAGTGTCGCCTGCACCCAGCCAGCCCCTGCCGACTTTGGTGCCGTCAATTGCTCGCCGGTCTCGATGACTGCGGCGAGAATGTCGCGCATGTCCGCGCCCGGGATGCGCAGGTGGCCGGTATAGGGGAAACTGTTGCGATATCGATCGTTGCAGAAGATCAGGTGACCATCGGCGTCGATCATGGCGATGCCGCCATTCATTTCCGACAGCGCATAGGAGAGCGTGTCGCGGCTGGCAAGGAGCTCCTGCCGCAATATCTTGTCAGCGGTGACGTCGCGCATGACGCCGGCCATGCCGATGATCTTGCCATCGGGGCCACGCAGCGGCACCTTGGTTGTCGAGTACCAGTGTGACTGGCCCGAAGCGTCGACCTTCTGCTCTTCCTGGTCGACCACAGGTTGACCGGAATTCATGATGGCGCGCTCTTCCAGTTGCGTCTTCGCCGCTGCTTCGGATGACATCACAGACATGCAGGTGCGTCCGATCAGCCCCCGGGCGCTCTCAAGGCCGGCAAAGCGCGCGATCGCGTCATTGGCTGCAACGAAGCGTCCGTCGGCATCTTTGACGAAGGCATAATCAGGCGCGTGGAACAGGGCAGTAGCCATCAGTTCGCGTTCCGCCGAGAGCCGATAGGCGCGCAGGTAGAAGATGCCGGTGATCGCCGTGGCCAAGGCATTTATGATGGAATTGGGCACAACGGCATCAACGAAGGAAAGTGCCTGACTGGGCAGGGCCAGATATTGCCCCAGCGAGGCTGCCGTGCTTGCCAGTACCGCGGTCGCAATCACCAGCCCCATGCTCTGACTGCGACGTCGGGCGAAATAGTGAACCAGCAGCCCCATGCTGCTGGCTAGCCCGATGCCGACCAGACCGGCCGCGACACCGCCGCCTCCCATGCTCGCCCTGTAGATGGATGCGATCACGGTGGTCATCACGGCAGCTGGCCAGCCGCCAAAGAGTGCAGCAACGGCCAACAAGGCATGCCGAAGGTCAAAGTAGAGGCCGGGCTGGAACTCCACGCCCATGCTCATGGTCGCCAGGGTGCCAAGGCTGATGGTGGCAGCAAACAGCATATCGCGCCAGGGGCGCGGAACCAGCTTGAGCCAATAGCTTGTTCGCGACCACACGAGCACGAACAGGGCAACGACGGCAAGATTGCCCGCCAACATCTGACCTACAGTGCCCATACGCAGTACTACTCGCGGCTCGAAAACGACAAGTGCCCGACGTTGATATGTTCAGGCGAACCAGGATTATCGCACACAAACCCTTTGCCAAATCTGAATGACGGCGGAACGAATGGATCGGTGTGTGGTCGGGCCCGTTCGGAGGGCACGCGTGGCGCTCTCTATAAGGACGTCGCCACAGCGACGCGGTCGCTTCTAACCAAGCCGTATGGCGATGCCATCACCGCCCCCAAGATTGATCAATCTGCATAAACGCCCGTCAGCGCCGGCGTTTGCGGCGGCTGGATGGTACAGTTTTCCACAGCACGGCATGCTTGCACGACAGAAAAATGACGAGCGCATGCCGATTTCTCACAAGGGCCGTTGACAGGGGGGAGCCCCTATCCTAAAACCCGCCTCGTTGAACGACGTCGAGCGAAGCAGCTCCCACTGATCAGCACTTTCTAGCAAGAGCGAGCGCTCTGCCGGGCAACCGGACGATAGCTTGTTTCGGTTGGAAATTCAGACCGAACCGAAGCAATTCAGACCGGTAGGAAAAAAGAAAAAAGGGTGTTGACAGTCATAACTGACTTGAATACAACCCGGCGCACTGGACGACGTCGAGCTTAATGCTCCCACTGTTCTGGTGTTTTCTGACAGAGGCAGTTGATTGCCGGGCAACCGGTGACGATGCTGTGTTCTCTGAAGGGATCTGGAAGCGAGCGCTTCCGATGACGATTGATGCCGGCGACGGTGGAATGGTCAGCTCTTTGACATTGTGAAGATAGAAGAAAGAGAAACGTGGACGGCGAGGTTCTTGCGAACTGAAGCTGGAAGCAATTCCGGTGGAAGTTAAAAAGACTTTCGATGGGTGCACGTTTTCTAAGAGAAAACAGATTACTTTCGCAGACTTTGGTTTGCTGAGAGTAGTGTGAGTTCTCGTCAATCATGCAAACGTGCATTCAGCGACCATGTCAGATTTCAAACTTGAGAGTTTGATCCTGGCTCAGAACGAACGCTGGCGGCAGGCTTAACACATGCAAGTCGAACGCCCCGCAAGGGGAGTGGCAGACGGGTGAGTAACGCGTGGGAATCTACCTAGTTCTACGGAACA
>JAHJOS010000619.1 GCA_018820005.1 Alphaproteobacteria bacterium
AATGCCGGCCTTGTCGAGATGGATATGGCATTCGACAAAGCCGGGGGTGAGCAGAGCGGCAGCGGCCTCATAGCGCGGTGCGTCGGAGGGGATATGGCGGGCAATGCCGGCGATGCGGCCATCGGCCAGCGCCACATCCATGGGGGCGGCATGGCCGGGCAGGCGGGCATTGGCGATGACGAGTTCGGGCGTCACGTCAGGCTCGAATACAGCATTTTGCCGGCTGTGATCACAAGGAATGCGGCAAAGGCGCGCTTGACCCAGATCGGCTCCAGCGAATGGGCCAGACGCGCCCCAATGGGGGCAAAATAGGTGGTGAACGGCAGGATGATCGCCGCTGCGATCAGGCTCACATAGCCCAGCGACAGCGGCGGCCGGCCCGGCATATCCCAGCCCGAGATGACAAAGCCGATGGCGGCGGGAACGGCGATGACCACGCCAAAGGCAGCAGCCGTGCCGACCGCGCGATGGATGGGATAGGAAAAAGCCGCCAGCGTGGGCACGCCCAGTGTTCCACCACCAATCCCCATCAGGGCCGAGACAAAGCCGATCACGGTCGCCAGTGCGACCTGGATGGGAGTGGCCGGGAGCGTGGGGCCGATCACCAGCGTGCGCTTGGTGGCGAGATTGGCGGCAACGGCGAGGCCGACGACACCAAAGATGCCCGTGAGCACCGCCGGCTCAAAGAAGCGCGCCGCCAGCCCGCCCGCCAGAGCGCCCACGGCCATGGCCGGCGCCCAGCGCTTGAGCAGATCAAAATCCACCGCGCCGCGCTTGTGATGGGCGCGCATGGAGACAATGGAGGTGAAAATGATCGTGGCAAGCGAGGTCGCCACCGCCATGTGCATGGCCAGATCATCAGGGAAATGGGTGAAGCCGAAAATCCAGAACAGCACCGGCACGATGACAATGCCGCCGCCCACGCCCAACAGGCCGGCGACGAGCCCGGCAATGATCGAGGCCACACCCAGGCCGCCGAGCAGCAGCAGCAGTTCGAGCGGCGAGAAACTCATATCCATGACAGGCTTTCTGGGCTGGGAGGGTTAGAAGGCGATGGCATCGCCATCCGAACGGGGATCGGTGGCAGCCTCCATCAGGCCGCTGGCATGATGCACCACGGCCCCGGCATTGCCCATCATGGGATCAAAGGCGCCCACAGTTTCAGTGACATGGCCGGCGTCGGCGAGGGACTGGACGAGGGCCGGATTGAAACGGCTTTCGAGCTTGAGCGTGGTGGTGGTGTCGGCCCAGGTGGTGCCGAGCAGCCAGCGCGGCGCGGTGATGGCGGCCTGCAGGCCCTGGCCGAACTGCACATAGCGCGAATAAAGCGCCGTCATGGTCTGTGGCTGGCCCTCGCCACCCTGGGTACCGAAGGAGAGGACGCGCCCGTCGTTGAGGCGAGCCAAGCCGGGATTGAGCGTGTGGAACGGGCGTTTGCCGGGGGCGAGCTGATTGGGGCCGGGGCGCAGCGAGAAGCCGGCGCCACGATTTTCAAAGGTGATGCCGGTGGTCGGGCTGGTGAGGCCCGAACCATATTCCCAGTAAAGGCTCTGGATGAAGCTGACCACCGTGCCATCCGCGTCGGCGGCACCCATCCAGATGGTGTCGCCCGGCGAGGAGGGCTCTGGCCAGGGCGTGGCTTGGGTCGGGTGAATGCCGGCGGCCAGCGCGTCGAGCGCCGCGTCGTTGAGCCAGGATTGCGGATCAACGCTCATGAAATCGGGGTCGGCGACATGGCGGTTGCGCAGGCTATAGGCGCGCTTGGTGGCTTCCACCATGCCGTGGATATGGGCAAAGCCATCAGCCTGAGTGATGCCGAGCCGGTCAAAGGTGGCGAGGGCAATCAGCGTGGCAATGCCCTGGGTGGGCGGAGGAATATTGTAGATGGTGCCGGCCGAGGTGGTGACGCCGAGGGGGGCACCGGTTTCGGCGCGAAAGCTGGCGAAATCGCCGGCGCGCAGGGGGCTGTCGGCCTGGGCCAGAAAGGCGCCATGGGTGGCGGCGAGGTCGCCCCGGTAGAAATCGTCGAGCCCGGCGGCAACCAACTGCTCCAGCGTGGCAGCAAGGCCGAGCTGCACGAAGCGGTCGCCGGCCTGATGTGGCACGCCGCCCGGTTGATGCACGGCGGAAAAGCCGGTGATGCCAGCCAGCTCGGCGGCCTTGGCCTGGCTGGTGCGGGCGAGCAGCGGCGTCACCGCCACGCCGGCCTTGGCCAGGGCAATAGCTTCGGCGAGCAGATCGCCCAGGCTG
>JAHJOS010000730.1 GCA_018820005.1 Alphaproteobacteria bacterium
AATTATCATTAGCTTACAGAAATACATGAACGTCTGTGCGGTTGAACCCACACTTCTGGCGCACAAAGGACTATAGAAGTAGGGAATCCTGAGGCTCGACTACCCGCTTCTGTGAAGGTGGGACTTGAGAGAGTCGTCGAAGTCGGCGTTGACCCTTAGAAGCGCATTGGATTTCAGATCCGGGAGGACTGGACTGTTAGGGCTGGGTCAATATCGGTGGTTAAGGCCGTCACGCGATCCCTCACGCTCTTCGCTCTAAGGTCAGGATCGAATTCGGCGACATAGATTTCGGCGGCGGCAGAGAACGCTTCGAAGCTCATCGTGCCCCCAGCCAAGTTCAGCGTAACCGGGTCGCCGGACCAATATCTTGTCATGGCGTCACCTACGGACTTCATTGCTTCAGCTAGGCCCGTGGGTGTGGCGGAGTCCGCCATTCGTCCCAATCCACCATGGATGTATCTTAGATTGCTATTGGAATAACTGATCGGCACACAGCCAGCGGCCAAGCCCTCAATCACCGGCACGCAAAACCCTTCGTGATGTGATGCCGTGACGAAGGCGTGGGCGTCACGGTAAGCGCTGGCCAATTCTGCATTCGAAACTGAACCTCTAAGCACGACTTTATCGGACAGGTTCAGTTGCAAAATTCGCTTCTTCAAGCGGTCGATGAACTCTGGAGACGAGTGTTTCAGGTTGCCGCATATGTCGAGACTAAAATCGAATTTCGCATCACGATGAAGGAGCCCGGCCGCCTCGATTAACTCGTCCACCCCTTTGGCCGGTACGATTCGGCCGACGTAGATGAACCGGACCGGGCCGGACCGCTTGCTCAAAAACGAGCCCTGGGCCAGCGTTTTGACCCCGAGCGGCATGACCCGCACTCGTTCAGGACGGATTCCCCGTTGCATCAGTTCCGCGACATTCTCTTGGCTGTCCGCCCAGACCTCATTTACAGAGCGGAAAACTTGGATTTGACGCATTGACCGCTGGATCAAAGGTCGATCCCGTTCCGCGACCAGATTCGCCGGGGTTACATTGTGGAAGCGGACCACCTGAGCGGCTCTACCATTCCCAATCAACATGATGTCGAAAAGATCACTGAAGATGGCGTAGGTGTAGATCAGCACATCGGCGCGGAGGAACGTATCATTGCACATCATGTCGGTCATTGTTGTAATGACCGTCACGGGAACATCGGTACGGTTGGTGCCGCGTGTTAACAACGTCACATTGTTTTCAGGAACGCTCTCCAGCGCCTGATACAATTCCGTCGTTGCATTCCCGACCGCATCCTGAGCCAGAAGCGATGGGCTTATGATGACAATGCGTCGACCGGTTGTGGTCGACATCAACCCTGCCTCTTCTTTTTGCCCGCTTCCCGAGCGGTTGCTTTCACCGAAACGCCAGCCTCAGATTCCAGCCGTGCGACAGCCTCCTCGAGTCGCTGCAATCGGATTTGGAGTTGTGCCGCTTCAAATACATCGGCGCGAACATTAGCGACCGTGGCAATCAGTTGCGGCAGGTGTTGATCCCACCCCCTCACCAAGCGCTCGAGATCAACTTCAAGTGCATCAACGCGACTCTTCGTTCCCGATCCCTGTGGCGTTTCCCGCCGAAATGGCAGGCTTGCAGGGCCATGTCCGACCTTGGAGGCAAGGCCCATGGAGACCCGCATTGACCGGGTGAAGCGGGCGAGCCGCCGTTTCAGAGTGCTGTTGTCCAACGAAATCCACTCAGTTGATATAAAAATAGGTCAAGCGCGAAGCGGGTCCACCCATTTTCCGCTTGGCGAATTTCTTCCAGGAAAAAGCGATTAGCAGATCACCGACTGCGACGCCCGCATCTCATATAGGCGCTGCTATTATGCGGCTATGCTAAGCATAATTTGTGTCGAATGCGGCGGCACAGAACATGCCATAATAGCGAAATACGGGTGACCCTTGTGGAGGATGGCCGATCATCCTGTTTAGCTGCCTCGCCGTCGCGGCTAAGCGGTCCAGCAGTGCGCGTGGGAGCGATCTGTCTGCAAGCCGTAGGTTCCTAGTTCGCAATCACTCCATGGCTTATAAATTTTAGGCTGGATTGAAGATCGTAGCGACCATCTGCCGGGCGACTTCTTCATCACGTCCTTCCGTCTGATGGAGCGAGTAGATCGTTGCCCCTTGGCTGTCGGAATCAAGCGCGATCGCCGCGACATAGCTCCCGTCTTGAAGGTTCAGCCGAGCTACCACACCTAACGGAAAGGCGTTGGCGAGCATGAGGTAGGAACCATCGTTGAGGGCGTTTTGACAGTGATCCATCAGATTCGGTGAAGATTCAACGCTCCGCCCGTCGAGAAGCCGGCCTTCTAGAGGGTTCCGAGGAGCCGCCTTCTCGCGTGTTTTCAGGCTAAACATACCTGCGTCTCCCCTAGCTGCTCGTTTCCAGTTCGGTTGCACAATCCGTGATCGCTATGGGGTCACCCTCACGTACTAAATCGGCGCCTTGGAATTCCAGTTCACCGCCTAGAGAGCCTTGGGCGACGATGATTTTAAACTCCGCTGTTGCGGGCTCATGCCACTCATGGGTGAGCCGTACGGCGAACTCGCCGGGACGCTCTGGAGATTGGGTGAAGCTCGTGGTGGAGCTTGTGTGGCCCCATTCAAAACGCAGTCGATGCAGGGCTGCGTCTTTGTCTACGATGAACCGGGCGGTGATGGACCAGCGGCCCGGTCG
>JAHJOS010000620.1 GCA_018820005.1 Alphaproteobacteria bacterium
CATATAGTGGGCGATGGCCTGACCCTTGTAGCTGAACCGCGAGGTGCCGTCCGGCATCAGCCCCTTGCCCTGGGTGCCGCGGATGGCGGTGCACAGATTGGTCTTGCGGCTGAGGCAGCTTTTACATTGCCGACATTCCGGCGTGTACAGCGGGATGACATGGTCGCCGACCTCGACCGAGGTCACGCCCGGCCCCACCTCGACCACCACGCCCGCGCCCTCATGGCCCAGAACGGCCGGAAACAAGCCTTCGGGATCAGCGCCCGAGAGCGTGAAATCATCGGTATGGCAGATGCCGGTGGCCTTGATCTCGATCAGCACCTCGCCGGCCTTGGGGCCATCCAGGTCCAGCTCGACGATTTCAAGCGGCTTGCCAGCCTCGAAGGCAACTGCGGCGCGGGTTTTCATAGCGAGGATTCTCCAGGGCGTGTTTTGCCCCCTGTTTGGCACAGCCCCCGGTGATGCGGCAACCAGCTTGCTATGAGCCCGAACCGATCGACACCACCACATTGACCGTGGCAGCGACGATCAGCGTGTTGAAAAAGAACGAGAACACACTGTGGATCAGCACGATCTTGCGCATCTTGTTGGTAGTGATGGCCACGTCTGCCACCTGCGCGGTCATGCCGATCACATAGGCGAAATAGAGGAACGCCAAGCCATCCGGCTCGTCCCCGCCGGGGAAATCCAGCCCGGCGGCAATGGCGTCGTCACCCTCGCCTTCATAATATTCATAGGCATAGTGATAGGTGGCCATGGTGTGCACCACGAACCAGCTCAGCAGTACCGCGCCAATGCTCAGCCCCAGTTGCAGCCCGCCCCGGCCATCAGGCGCATTGATCACCTGAAACAGCGACACCACGCACACCCCGATGATCAGCGCCGTAACGCCAAAGATCGCTCCCATGGGAACATCGGCGTCCAACGCTGCCGTGCGCAGGTGCTTGGCGGTAAACTGCGGCAGGCGCTGCAGCGCCATTGCGAGATAGAACACAAAGAAGACGATCGCCCCGATCGTGATCGCCCAGTCATGCGCCACCACTAAAGTGGCGCCGGTGGCAACGGCACCGGCCAGCATCGAGATATAGAACAGGCGATGGCGGGGATTGATCATGGCAGGCTCCGGCTGCGGACCCTTTCGAAACAGCAGCAGAGCACGCCGCTTGTCCAGCGCTAAGTCTGCAGCGCCCCCGGACCGGCCACGGCGCCGCTTGGCACCTTGCCCAGAATGATCATGCCCAGCACCTCGTCCTTGGTGACATCACTGGTGCGGGCACTGCCCACCACCTGCCCGTTCTTCATCACCACCACGCGGTCGGCCAGATCGAACACATCATGGATGTCGTGGCTGATCAGGAATATGCCGATGCCGTCGGACTTGAGCTGCTTGATCAGATCGCCCACCTGCGCGGTTTCCTGCGGGCCCAGGGCCGCCGTCGGTTCGTCCATGATCAGGATGCGGGCGTTGAACAGGATCGCCCGGGCAATCGCCACCGACTGGCGCTGGCCGCCCGACAGGGCTTTCACCGGCTCCTTGAAGCGGCGGAAGTTCGGGTTGAGCCGCCCCATCACCTCGCGCGCCTTGGCTTCCATGGCCGCATCATCCAGCGTCCCCAGCGGCGTCGTGATCTCGCGCCCGAGAAACAGATTGGCCGCCGCGTCCACATTATCGGCCACCGCCAGCTGCTGATAGATCGTCTCGATGCCATAGCCCTTGGCATCGCGCGGATTGTTGATCGTGGCATCCTGCCCGTTGATGCGGATCGAGCCGGCATCGCGCTTGTAGGCGCCCGACAGGATCTTGATCAGCGTCGACTTGCCCGCGCCATTGTGGCCCAGAAGGCCCACGACCTCACCGGGAAACAGGTCAATCGAGGCGTGGTCCACGGCGCGGATACCACCAAAGGAGATCGAGATATCGGTCATCTCGACCAGCGGCGTTCGGGCGTCCAGCATCTCCAGGACTCCTTAGTGTTTATTACGGCGGTAGAGCGTGTCGAGCCACACCGCAAAGACGAGGACGATACCAACGACGATGGACTGCAGCGGGCTGTCGAGCCCCATCAGCACCATGCCCGATTGCAGCGATTGCATGACCAGCGCGCCCAGCAGCGCCCCGGCAATCGTGCCCACGCCGCCGGCCAGCGACGTGCCGCCGATGACAGCGGCAGCGATCACATAGAGCTCGTCGAGCGTGCCCATGGCATTGGTCGCGGCATTCAGGCGCGCCGACGAGATCGCCGCAGCAACGGCGCAAAGCGCCCCCATCAGCATGAAGATCTTGACCGTGACCCAGCGGGTATTGATGCCCGCCAGTTCGGCTGCTTCGGGGTTGCCACCCATGGCGAACACATAGCGGCCAAAGCGTGTGCGGGTGGAAATGAACGCCATCACAATGCCCACGCCCATGGCAATGAGCACCGGAATGGCAATGCCGTGCGAGATGAACAGCCCATCGGGCGGCACAGTGATGCCATTGGCTTCGGCATATTTTTCGGCAATGCGCACCGGCCAGGGATAGGCATTGGCCACCCAGACTGCCGCAATGGTAATGCCGCAACCCAGAACGGCCAGCGATGCCTCGGCCCACACTGGCCGCAGCGGAAAATTGAAACGGCGGCGCTGCTGTCGCCCGAAATACAGGCCCACCGCGATGGCGATGCAGGCCACAATTGCCACCACCCAGCTCCAGAACCAGCCCACCGAACCGGTCGGCCCACCGCCCATCAGCTGGAACGTCGGATCCATCGGCGCCACGGTGCGGCCCATGGTCACCCACCAAGCCGCGCCACGCCACACCAGATAGCCCCCCAGCGTCACGATGAAGGCCGGCACGCGCAGATAGGCAATGATGACGCCCTGCAGCGCGCCGATGCCAACGCCCACCAGCAGCCCCGTAGCCAGCGACAGCACCCAGATCATCGGATGCCCCAGACCAAGCCCCAGCTGGGTCGGCAGCACATCGGTCTGCATCACCCCCATCACCATCGCCACCAGGCCCAGGATAGAGCCGACGGAAAGGTCGATATTGCGGGTCACGATAACCAGCACCATCCCCGTGACCATCACGGCCACCGAGGCCGTCTGCACCGACAGGTTCCACAGATTGCGCGGCGTCAGGAACAGGCCACCGGAAAACACGTGGAACCCGATCCAGATGATGGCAAGGGCCCCCACCATGCCCAGCAGGCGGGTATCGAGTTCGGTGGCGCTGAGAAAACGCTGCAGTGGATTGCGCGCATAGGCGCTGGGATGAACATTCGTCTGCACGGCGTGCTGGTCAGCCAAAACTAGTCTCCCCCGAAGGCGCGGCGCCTTGCCCCGTCGCGGGCCGCGCCAACCTTTTGTGACAGTGCCGCAGCGCAATGGCCGCGGCACTATCCTTTTTCAGCCTAATACCCGGCGTGTCTAGTTGCAGGCAGCGACCGAACCGGCTGCGACGCCCTGGCACACCACATCCTTGGTCACCCAACCGGCGTCGATGACGACGTTCAGATTGTCCTTGGTGATCGAGACTGGGGCAATAAAGAACGCATTCATCGCAACGCCCTTGGGGCCGCCCGAGAATGATTCAGCGCCGGTCACTTCGTTGAGAGCCTTGCCACCGGCCAGCTCAAGAGCCACTTCAGCAGCCTTCTTGCCCAGTTCGCGCGCGTCCTTCCACACAGACACCGTCTGCGTGCCAAGGGCGATACGGTTCAGCGCAGCATGGTCGCCGTCCTGACCCGAGACCGGCACGGAGCCGGCAAGACCCTGAGCCGACAAGGCGGCGATAGCGCCGCCGGCGGTGCCGTCGTTGGATGCGACGACAGCATCGATCTCATTGTTGTTGGCGGTCAGGAACTGCTCCATGTTCGCCTGGGCGACTTCTGGGTTCCAGTTGTCGGTATAGGCTTCGCCGACATTCTTGATGTCGCCGGCGTCAACTGCGGCCTGCAGCACTTCCATCTGGCCGGCAAACAGGAAATCCGCGTTGGGATCAGCCGAGTTGCCCTTGATGAAGACGTAATTGCCCTTGGGCTGCACGGCGAACACGCCCTGCGCCTGCAGACGACCGACTTCCTTGTTGTCGAAGGTCAGGTAGAAGGCATCCGGATTTTCGATCAGGCGGTCATAGCCGACCACCGGAATGCCCTCGGCCACGGCCGCTGCCACAGCCGGACCAACAGCTTCGCTGTCCTGGGCCAGCACGATGATGGCGTCGGCACCCTGGCTGATCAGGCTTTCGATGTCCGTCAGCTGCTTGGCAGCCGACGACTGGGCGTCAGCCGAAATATACTTGGCG
>JAHJOS010000621.1 GCA_018820005.1 Alphaproteobacteria bacterium
CCGGCACTGGCGGCAGGTCGCCGGTCTCCGGTTCAACCGGCGCATCGCTGGGCTCAGGACCTAGTTCGGCTGCCCCCTCGCCCCTGGACGTGCTCGACTCAATGGCGGCTTGCTTCAGCAGATCAAAGGTCACCGGCGCGTAACTGTAAACGGTCTCGCGGAACTCGGTGACGTTGAACGCAAGGTTCTCCCCCAGCTGGCCCTGGGCGGTGGTTTCACCCGAGCTGACTGATGCGACGAAGGGCTTGCCATCACCACGCATAGGGGCATTGGCAAAGCTGTATTCGCTGGCCAGCAGCCATTGTGGGTTGGCGTCCGTGCCGAAATTGCGGAACGCCTGGATATCGACCCGCCCCGACGTTGCTTCCGACTCCGCCAGGTACTGGAACCGATGCGATGCGTCATCGACGGCCCGCTCGATCTCGAGGCTCGAAAACGTAGTCACGTCGCCGCGGCCGCTTTCGCTGGCGTTGACGTCGACTGGCCTCTGGATGGAAAAAGCGAAGGACTCGATCTCGACCCAGCGGGTAGCTCCCGCCTGCGTCACCTTCATGAAATACCGCTGGTCGTCGTATGCCGGACCGCCGGCAGCATCTGCGCCGGTCAACGGTGCCGCGCCCGGCTCGCTTGCAATGCTCTCGGTATTGGTCACGCGATCCACGGTAACGACAGTCTTGCCCTGCCCATTGTGGCCAGCTCCGGTGACGACCGCATCTTCGCTGACGGTCATATTGCCGAGTTGGAGCTGGAAGTTATGCGTCGTGCCGGCTCCCCTGGCCCCGCTGATATCGACCCGATCAAAGATCGCGAGTGTCGTCGAGAGGCTCGTTTGCTGCACCAGGCTATTGTCGCCCTGAACATGACCGTTGATGGCCAGTCCTTGCCGTGTCCCCTCCAACAGCGCCTTAACCAACTTCGTTGCATCGGCGTCTGTCACCGAGAACGACAGCGCATCAAGAACTGTCGCTCCGTTGTCACCGCTGGTGGCTCCGGGCCGCGCCACGTCATAGACGCTGTAGTCTCCATCAAGGGAACCACCAGCGCCCTGGACCTTTTCAGGGTGCTTGGTACCGGAATTCATCTGGTCGTCGGTGAAATCCAGAAAGTACTGTCTGGTCATCGCCCATGCTCCCCTGCGGGGGGGGTGCCGAGGCAGACCCCACCGGAATTGTCCTCGTCACCAGGCAGCAGCGGCCGATATGGGGCTGCGAAATGGCCCACAGGCCAGCCAGACAGGGCTCTGCACCGAGCCCGGAACGTGACGCTTAACTCAATATTAAGCACAGTTTACTTGGAATTGTCGAAAACTATTGTGACGTGATCAATTGCAGTGGGCCAGGGGAAGTTTTCGCTCATCGGTAAACCTGTAACCTGCCGCACAAGTCGTCCCGCGGGGGGCGGTTTTTTTGTTTACTGGAGCTAATTTACTGTCGTTGGTAGCGTTTTTTGAGAAGGCAGGCCGTTGTATGCGACGGCTACTCGTCTCACGCCCGCAATATCCGCTTGAGGGTGTCATTGCGGAAGACGAAGTGCTCGGCCAGTCCGCCGACGACATCGAAGCCGATGGCCGGCACCAGCACCAGCCCAAGGCGCTTATTGCCATTGCCCTTGCGGCCATGGGGCGGGAGATCGGGATCAGGACCTGGCAGATGGATGGTGTGCCCTCAGCTAGATTAAGCCGTGAACCTCAGCGATTGTCGCGGTATGGTCGATCTGACGCCCGAGGGCTGCGCTACACGTCCTGCCGCCTTTGACCTGTTCCACGAGATGCTTTGGTGTGGTGGAAATCCTGTTGCGGCGCGCGCGATGATGCCATCGCATCTCTGTCTCGCCGCCTACATCCGCTTCACCATCCCCGCCAAGACCCGTGCAGAGCGCGCTGACACCGCCGCCATCAAGGCCGCATTCGTGGGCATCCAGCGCGAACTGTATTCTGACCAAGCGGTGGCGCATTCTTGCGACCGTGGCGACCTGGTAGCGCCCAAGCCGTAAAGCCGCCATTCATTACCAGCGGTAACGAAAATACCAACAGCGATTTCAGTGAATTGCATGGTGCCGCATAGGTGACTCGAACACCTGACCCCATCATTACGAATGATGTGCTCTACCAACTGAGCTAATGCGGCAACGCGGGCCTTTTACGTTGGGTTTTGGGCCGGTGCAAGAGGCAACGATGCGGGGACCGGCAATTGTGCGGCACCCGGCGCCTCCATGCGGGCCGAAGCGCCCGACTGCACCATGGGCACTTTCCACTCAAAAGCATCCAGCTGCCCGGTCACCGGCGACAGCGGCTCCCATTCATCGCTGACCATGCCATCGGCCGTCCAGGCCGGATCGCGCGGCGCGCGCACCGCCCGGGCCAGCCATTCGCGGGCCTTGCCCTGGTCGCCGTTCTCGCCTTCTTCGATTTCGGCCATCAGGCTGGCCACGCCCTGCGTCGCGTCGGCACCCGCGAAGGGTTCCAGCGCCTTGCGCGCCAGCGGCCAGTCATAGGCATCGATTGCCGCCCGGGCCAGGGCCATGCCGGCGGCCCTATGCGGCGGCGGCACCGCAATGATCTCGCCCAGGCGCTTGAGGCGATCCACCGCCGAAGCCCCCGGCTGCGCATGGCCATAAAGCGCCGCCACATCGGGATGCCCGGTGGCCCGCCAGATCCGGCGCAACAGGCTCATGGCCTTGCGCGTATCGCCACGGTTGATATGCACCCGCGCCGCGATGAGCGCCGCCGGCACGAAATCGGGCAAGAGCTTGAGCGCCGTCAACGCATGGTCGAGGGCGGCGAGCGGCGCGCTGGTCTCGGCCTCGCGCGCCCGTGCCGTCTCGATCACCGCCTGGCGCCGCCGCTTGGCCGCCCGCGATTCGCGATTGCTTGTCGGCTCTTCATTGACCATGGCCACGGCTTCAGCCCATTGGCCGCGCCGCGTCAGATCGCCGAACACGGCTTCGGCGGCCCATCTGCTGCTGGGCGCCAGCGCCAACGCCTTGCGCGCAAAAGTCAGCGCTGCCTCGGGCCGGTGCTGCGTGCGCGCCTGATCGTAGAGCCCGGTCAGCGCGGCCACCGCCGTCTTGTCATTGGCGATCAGCGCCCGATAGTGCTCACGCGCTGCCGGCATGTCGCCCAGCGCCAGATCAGCCCGCGCTTCCAGCAGCCGTGCCGCCGCATTGCCCGGCAGGCGGGCCTGCGCCTCGCGCGCCAGCATCCGCGCCTGCGCGGCGTCACCGGCCTGCAGCGCCACCACCGCATCGCCCAGCGCATCGATGCCCTGTTCGCGCCGCCGCTCCAGGCGACGCCGGGCCAATAGGCGTGGCGCCGAAATCACTCTGCGCACGATAGCCCACACCACAATGACCACCACCGCCACGATGATGAAAATGAATACCGCCGTGCCCAGCCTGGGCTGCATGCGGTAATTGGCCACTTCCAGCGTCAGCGTGCCAGGCAGCGAGATCATCCAGGCCGCCAGCGCGGCGATGACAAGGCTTCCGACAATCCAGGAGGCGAGACGGATCATTGTGCCACCTCGCCGCTCAGGGCCTGGCTGCGCAGGCTCTGCAGGAATTCCTGGGCAATGGCCTGTTCACCAATCAGCGCCGGCACATCCTCGGCGGCCGCTTGCATCGGCGCGGGCAGGCTCTCGAGCAGCCCCTTGGCAACCGTGAAATCGCGCCGCGCTACGGCGCCGACCAGCCGCGACACGATCGCATCGGGCGAATCGCCCTCGATCTCGCCGCTCGGCTGCAGCGCGATCACCCCGGCGAACCAGTCGAGCGCGCCGGTCTGCCAACCCGCATTGGGATCGACGGGGCGCCCGGCCAGCATGGCCGGCAGCACGCTATCGAGCCGGCGCGCAATACTGTCCGGCCGCGGCAGGCCCGAGGCGGCATTATTGGCGATGGCCGTGGGCACATTGGTCTCGGGCAGCCCGGCCCGCAGCGCCGCCAGCTCGGTTTCATAGGGGCGCCCGCTGGCAAAGGCGGTCTCAAGCCCGCTCAGGATCAGTGGCAATTGCAGCACCGCACCAATGTCACTGGGCTGCTCGGCCAGCGTCGCGCTTGTTGCCGATACCGTGCCTTCGAGCGCACGCAGGCCCGCTTCGCTGCTGCCCACGCGCGCCGCCACTTCATCAAGCCGCGTCGTGAGGCCGGCAAGATCGGTACGCAGGGCCTCAATCGCCCCCGCATCAGCCCCCGCCGCAGGTGTCGCTGACGCCAACCCGTCCACGCGTGCGCTCAGGCTCGCGAGATCTGTTGCCAGTGTGCTGGCGTCGGCAGTGTCGGCCGCGGCCACCGGCTGGCTGCTCGCCTGTTCCAGCGCCGTCAGGCGCTCACTGGCCCGCGCCAGTTCCGATTGGGTGGTCTGGGTGACAGTCTCAAGCTCGGGGATCGCCCGCCCGAATTCGGCCAGTCGCGAATCAGCTACCGGCGCTGCACTGGGCGCAACCGGCCACAGGCCCGCCACGGCCAGCCCATAGGCGCCGCCCAGCCCCAACAGTCCACCCACCACCGCCGCGCCCACCATGGCGCCAAACACCGGCGTCG
>JAHJOS010000622.1 GCA_018820005.1 Alphaproteobacteria bacterium
GTCCTCACGCCGGGCTACCAGCTGTTCCAGGCCGCCAACAATACTGCCGCACTGGCCGATGTCGCACCCGACCATCGCGGCACGGCCTCTGGTCTGCTCAGCCTGTCGCGCAATATCGGTCTCATCGCCGGCGCTTCGATAATGGGCGCGGTCTTTGCCTGGGGCGCCGGCACCCCCGATCTTGCCCACGCCACAGCGTCTGCCCTTGCATCAGCGATGCGGCTGACCTTCCTGTTGGCCGCCGGCCTGATGCTGCTGGCCGGTGCGATCGGCCTTGGGTCCCGCGTCCGGGTCGGGCAATCTGGGTGAAACCGGGCCGGCAAATCCGGGGCGGTCAGCCGCCGCGCCCATTGCCGCGCTCCCCATGGGTTGGTATGGAGCCCGTGGCGATCTGGCGGGGCATCCGTCCATTCGCCCGCCGGCCGGACCCAAGGCGGCCCGGCTGGAAAAGCGATTGGCAAGGACAAGACATGAGCCGCAAGGAATTTGAAGCATCCAAGATGCGCCGCCTCAAGCGGATCGCCGGGCGCCATGGGCTGACTATCCTCACCGCCGAAAAGCTCACTGCCAAAATGGGCAAGGGCGGCCATGCCATCCGCGAAGACGAGAGCCACAAGGTGATCTATGGGGATGTGCCCCTGCCGTTCTCGGCGACGTTTGAGGACATAGAAGCCTATGTCGAGAAACTGGAAGCGCCGGAAGAGTAAGCGCGGCTGACCTAATTGGCAACGGCGCTCCGGCGCCCTTGGTGCGAATTTTCGTTATTTATTCTGTAACAGGAATCGCCGCACAATCGGGTCATTGGCTTACTTGGAGGCGCGTTATTGTGTTTACTCTGATCAACGCCGACGCCGAAGACGACGACACCGAAATCACCGATCCCCAGGAAATTGCAGAACTGTTCGCTGCCATCGCCGCGGTTGCCATCGAGGCAATCGGTGCGGGGCAGGCGCGCCAGCTGTTCGACGCTGTCGTGCAACAGGAGGGCAAGGACCCCAACTGAAGCCGGACAGCCAGTCCCGGCAGGTCAATCCGGCCGATGCCAGACCCTGCGCATCGGCGCTATCGAACGGTCTTCCGAGCCAGGCATAGCCCCTGCGCTTATGGACCGGATTGACTGTCCCGGGCTGCTCCGACAGGAGTAACGGCATGTCGTGCCCAAAGGCCCCGTCATGACCGAACTGTCCGACACCACCCCATTGCCGCTGCCCACCATCATGCCGCTGGGCGACAGCAGCCTGCTCGTGCGCTTCGGCACCACGCTCAGCGATGCGGCCAACCGCGCCGCCATCGCCTTTGCGCGACTGCTCGGCCACAATCCGGTCCCCGGCGTGCTCGAGATCGTGCCCAATCTCGTCTCGGTGCTGCTGCGCTTTGATCCGCGCAACGCCAATGTCGCAGCTATTGCCGGCGAACTGCGCCTGCGCCTGTCCGTGCTGGGCGAAACGCCCGTCACGCCGCCACGCGCCTGGGATATCGCGGTCGACTTTAACGGCCCCGACCTCGCCGAGGTCGCTGCGGTGCTCTTGATGGCGCCGGACGCCTTCATCGCTGCCCACAATGCCCAGCCCCTGCGCGTCCTCGCCACCGGCTTTGCCCCGGGCTTTGTCTATTGCGGCCTGCACTCGCCGACCCTGCACCTGCCGCGCCGCACCAGCGTGCGCCCCATGGTCCCCGCCGGTACAGTGCTGTTCGCCGCCGGCCAGACAGCCATCACCGCCACGCCGCTCCCTACCGGCTGGCACGTCCTGGGCCACACCAGCTTCAGCAATTTCGACGCTGCGAGCCTTCCGCCTACAAGTCTGGCTGCCGGCGACGCCATCACCTTCTCGGTCGCGCCATGACCACCACGCTCTCCATCACCCGCGTTGGCCCACTGACCACCATCCAGGACGCTGGCCGCTTCGGCATGCTGTCCCATGGCATCAGCGCCTCCGGCCCGATGGATCGCGCGGCCTATGCTCTGGCCGGCGCCCTCGTCAGCGGCGGCAATGGCGCCATCGAAATCACCACCGCCGGCATCGATCTGTCCGTCACCGCCGGCGCCTGCACCATCGGCCTTGCCGGCGGCAGTTTTGTCGCCCGCCACAACGAAACGCCTGTCCCATGGCCGGGCAGGGTGCAGCTATCCAACGGCGACCGCCTCACCATCACCCCGGGCCCCTCGGGCAATTTCGGCTATCTGCGCTTTGCCGGCGATCTTGCGATCCCGCCCGTCCTCGGCAGCATCGCCACCAGCACCCGCGCGGGCCTGGGCGGTCACCACGGTCGCGCCCTCGTCGCCGGCGATGTGCTGACGCTTTCGCCAGTCACGACGCCCGCGCCAGCCCCGCCGGTTCCATCCCCCACCACGCCGCAAAATGGCCCCATCCGCATCATCTGGGGCCTGCATGCCGATCTCTTTTCGCCCGCCATTCGCCAGGGCTTCCTCAGCA
>JAHJOS010000623.1 GCA_018820005.1 Alphaproteobacteria bacterium
CATTATCAGCCGGGCCGGCAAAGCAGGGGTTGGCCCTCCAGCCATGGGTGGAGGGCCAGGCCTTTACTTGAGATTGGCGCTGAAGAAATCGGCAAACGAGCTTTCGACCAGCGCGCTGACCTCGGGTTGATCGCTGTAAAAGCCATAGCCATGGTCGGCCTCGGGAACGAGCACGATGCTGGCCTTGGGGTATGCTGCCACTACGGCCTCGTTTTCGGCCGGTGGAATGGTCGCGTCCTTGTCGCCGTGAACGACGAGCATGGGGCCCTGATAGGCGCCAATCCCCTCAAGCGGGCTCGATGCAAGCAGTTCGTCGAACCACTTCAGGCTCAGCTGCTGCTTTTGCCCATATTGGGTGGTGTAGTCGGCATAGCCCTTGTCGCTCTTTGCCTCGGCGTAGAGCCGGTCAGCTTCCGCCTCGCTGCCGGCCAGCAGCAGGAGCAGGCCCTTGCCGGGATTGGCGGAAGGCGCGAGCAGACCGACGGCCTTGTACGGACTGTCCGGGGCCTGCGCGATGGTCAGCGCAATGCGCCCGCCCATGCTGTAGCCCAGGATGCCCAGGCGATCGGGATCGACGGGATAGTTGGCCAGGAGCTCAGCCAGACTGGCATTGGAATCGGAAATCATGCTGGACAGCGACTGGTCGGTCCAGGGCGCCTTGCTGTCGCCGGTGCCGGCAAAATCCATGCGGATGGTGACGATGCCGGCCTTGGCCAGCGCCGTGGCGAGCCGCTCGAACCCGCCGCCTTCCTGACGGCCGCCACCGTGGCCATGGTTCATCACAACGGCGGGAAACGGGCCGTCCCCATCGGGCACGACGACGGTCGCCGGAATGGCGCGCTCGCCGTTCATGATGGTGATATCGGTGCTGGTTTGGGCGTGGGCGCCCGAACTGGCAGCCACAGACAGGGCAGTGGCAACCAGGAACGTCATGGCAGACTTCAGCAGGCGCATACTTGTGAGCTTTCCAGTTGCAGGACCTAAGGATCGAAGGACAAGAGAATAGTGATCGGCGGCTTGCCCCTGTCAAGTCTGTCGCAAAGCGAACCCAGGACGCGTTGGTGCCAATCGTTCGGCCCGTGCGAACCAGGTTCAGGCGCCGATTTTCAGGCTGACAATGTGGTCGTCGGCCAAAGTGAAAACGAAGGTCAGCGGCGCGGGGCTGCCGGGAAAATCGCCAGTGACCATGGTCCGCACCTCGGTGCTGCCATTGCTCTGGCGCATGTCCAAAGGCTGCGCCGTGTGGCGGTATTTCCGCTTGGCTGCGCGCCACCAGTTCGCGATTGCAGCGTGTCCGAGATGGGTCTGGCCCTCATCGGTCACAGCGGCATTGGCCGCGAAGGCGCTTATTGGCGCGGCGCCATCGAGGTTTGTGTCGGCCTCGAAAAAGGCGGCGATCGGAAGTGGGAGGTTCATTCTGCGTCTCCATTGTGCGTGTTGGCCAGCCGAATATGCGCCTGGACAGTTATGCCGATAAGCGGGATAAAACGGCATGATAAATGAAGGAAAACGGGATAATGTATCGACCCGGGCTCAGCGACCTCGAAGCGGTGATTGCCATCAGTCGACGCGCATCGTTCCGCGCAGCGGCCCTCGATCTGGGGATGTCCGCCACCGCGCTCAGCAGCGCCATCGGCAAGCTTGAGGCCGAACTGGGCGTTCGCCTCTTCAACCGCACCACGCGCAGTGTTTCCCTCAGCGACGCGGGGCGGCAGTTTGTGGAGACTGTCGCTCCGGCGCTGGACAGCATCAATGGCGCCATGGACGCGGTCCGATCGCGCCAGGATGTCCCCTCGGGCACCCTGCGCATCAACGCCTTTGCCGAAGCGGCGCGCGAGATCCTGTCGCCGCTGATTCTGGACTATCTGCGGCGCTATCCCAAGGTGCATATCGACCTGGTGACCGAGGGGCGTCTGGTCGACATCGTGGCCGATGGCTTCGATATCGGTGTGCGCGTGGCCGACCTGGTGCCCAGCGACATGATCGCCATATCGCTTGGCAGTCCAAGACGCTTCGCCGTCGCCGGCTCGCCCGACTACTTCAGGCAACGCCCCAAGCCAATGGTGCCGCCCGATCTGCTCGAGCACGATTGCATCCGGGTTCGGCTGCCCAATGGCGCGCTTTTCAAATGGCAGTTCGAAAAGGCCGGGCAGTCTGTGCAGATCGACGTCACCGGCCCCATCACGCTCGACGAGGCGCATCTTGCGCGCACGGCGGTTCTGGAGGGGGTCGGGCTGGGCTTTTTCATGGAGCAGAGCATTCGGGAGGATCTGGCTGCGGCGCGCCTGATCCGTGTGCTTGACGACTGGACGCCATCTTCCCCAGGCCTCTGCATCTACTACCCCGGCCGCCGCAACGCCTCGGCAGCCCTGCGCGCCTTTGTCAGCCTGGCCCGCGGGCTCAGCACCGCGCAAAATCAGGGGAAGGGTTGAAACGATCCTCCACCCGGTCTCTCTTGTGGCCGAGGTCACTGCTGTTGCGACAAAAGAGTGATTGACGGCGCTTGGGCGTGGGCGTATCTGCAGCCTCAGGACATCTCGCCCTAACGCGAGACGCATAGACCTGGGAGGGTCGCTTGATATGGCTGATATGCCCCTGACCGCGCCGACGGCTAAACCGGCAAATCCAAATTTTTCGTCGGGCCCCTGTGCCAAGCGTCCCGGGTGGACGGTTGAAGCGCTGGCCAATGCGCTGGTCGGTCGTTCGCACCGCTCCAAGCCGGGCAAGGCCCGCATCCAGCGCGC
>JAHJOS010000624.1 GCA_018820005.1 Alphaproteobacteria bacterium
CTGGTTGATGGTGTTGAAAAACAGTGAGCCGCAAACCAGCAGCACAAGCCAGCCAATGCTGAAGCCGAAGCTGAAAACGCCCAGTTGCTGCAACGCGACCAAGCCGAGCGCCGCGATGGTGCAGACAATGATCAGATGCAGCCAATGCAGAGTTAGGTAATGTCGGGCCCGTCCTAGATCGTCCCAGGCATGCAAGCGCCGGTTGATAAACTGGCCGACTGGACTGACGAGAAACAAGCCAAAGAGACCTGTCGCAGCAGTGACTAGTGATAACCTACCCATCTCTGCGGGCGGCAGGAACTCTGTAACCAAGCGATTGGCGACAAGCAGCAGGATGAACTGAGCGGCTCTACCAAGGATAACGAGGATCAATCCGGGCCTCGCTTTTCAACAGATCAGTGCCGCCGATCAAATGCTTTTCAGCTCGTTGATGGCCTCGTCGATAGCGTAGTGATGATTGCCGACAAAAATGCCATTCTGATCGAGATGATCAGCGTTGGACAGCTCCCCTGCAATCTCGAAATCGAAATACTTAACCACCTCATTGCGGGCAAAGTTGCCGGCAACGATAGGACGCACTTCAAAACCACGTTCGACCAGATCGCTGACAAGCTGCTCGCGGGACATATTCACGCCGCGCCTAATAATCAAGCTGAAGCCGAACCAACTGCTCTCGCCGATTTCTTTCTGGATCAGGACTTTCGGGTGATCGGCAAGGCCACGCTGAAGTTTGGCTGCATTCTCGCGGCGTGCCGCAACCATGCCAGGCAGCTTTTTGAGCTGCTCGATACCCAAAGCGCCTGACATTTCGAGGGGACGGACATTGTAGCCAGGCAGCACAAAGCGGAATGATTCCTTGAACGGATCATCCCCCTTTTCACCAACGATATGGTTAAGCTTGGGTAGGTTGCGGGTCCAGCCATGGGCGCGCATGGAAAGCAGCAGATGGTACATTTCCTCGTCGTCGGTGGAAATGAGGCCGCCTTCCATGGTCGACATGTGATGAGAAAAGAAAGTGCTGTAGCTGCCCATCAAGCCAAAAGTGCCAGCCTGCTTGCCGTGAAACTTCGCGCCTAATGACTCGCAGTTGTCTTCCAGCAGAGTGATCTCGCGGTCTCCGATAATGGCTTTGATGGCATCAAAATCATTCGGGTTACCAAGCAAGTTGACCGCCATGATAAGGCGCGTCTTGTCGGTTACGGCTTGTGCTAGCGCCTCCAGATCAAAGTTCAAGGTGTCGAGGTCGATGTCGACGAACTTTAGCTTGAGGCCGTATTGATGCAGGGGATAGTACGTTGTCGCCCAGGACACCGCTGGGACGATGACTTCGTCACCAGGCTTGATGGCATAGCGGCTGTTCTTCGCATAGGCGAGGGCGCCCACCATCAAAAGATTGGCTGAGGATCCGGAATTGACCATCACCGCATAGCGGGCACCCACATAGGCGGCGAAGTCCTTCTCGAACTTCAGCACTTGGGGGCCCATGGTGAACATGCCCGAGGCTATCACGCGCTGCAGAGCGTCGTACTCGGCTTGATCCCACGTTGTTGTCGCCAGAGGATACCTGATGCTCATTTTCCAGCTTCGCCCATGTAATAGTGATATGCGCTGCGGATGCCATCATCGAGCGCTGTCGGTGGTGCCCAGCCCCAGTGTTTTTGGCGTTCGACGTCCACCAGCTTTTGCTTCATGCCGACGGGGCGTGTCATGTCGTGGACGAATCGGCCCTGCCATCCCACGACGCGGGCCACCGCCTCATAATATTCATTGATGCTGTAGTCAAAACCGACGCCTACGTTGAGAATGTCTGGCACGGCGTCAAAATCGGAGATAGCCTTGAACACCGCATCCGCCAGGTCTCCGGCATACATGAACTCGCGGCGTGCTGTCCCGTCACCCCAGATTTCCACCGTCTCGCTACCGCCGGTTCGGGCTAGTTCAACCTTGTGAATGATTGCCGATATAAGGTGAGAATGCTCAGGGCTGAAATTGTCGTATCGGCCATAGAGATTGCAGGGCACGAACGTCTTGTAGCGGACCCCACCGTCCTCCTTGTTGATGTACTGGCATAGACGCAGTGCAAAGATTTTGGCGAGCGCATAGCCCTCGTTGGTCGGCTCCAACTCGCCCTTGAGAATGAGATCTTCGCGAAGCGGATTTACCGCTTCCCTAGGGTATATGCAGGAGCTCGCCAGATTGAGCAGCTTAGTGACACCCGCCTGACGTGCAGCCAGGATGACATTGCGGCCCAGATCAGCATTGGTCACCAGGAAGTCGACTGGGTTGGCTATATTGGCCTGGATGCCACCCACGCGACCCGCTGCGTGGATGACCACTTCGGGGCGCTCGGTTTTGAAGAACCGACTGGTCGCGGCAAAGTCCGTCAGGTCGAGCTCGGCGCTCGATGGCGCAAGGATGTCCCACCGGCCGGCATCGGGGTGCTGGCGGATATTGCGGCCAACCATGCCGTTGCCGCCTGTCAGCATTACCCTTGTTTTGGCCAATTTTGACTACCTGCGAGATTATTGGATGCGATGGCAGAGCTTGCCCCTCGGAGAACTGCCGCCAGACTAACAGACAGCGCTGCCGCCGATCCCAGTTAAAGATTGGCGCGCCAGACGCGACGCTTCACGTAGTCGGTGTAACTCAACACAATACGCAGCATCTTTTCCGAGACATTGTCCGTTTCGTAGTCGCCGACCATGTGCAGCAGACGGTTGGCCCCACGCGGCTGGTTTTCCAGGACACGCAACCCGTCGAGTACACGCACCGGATTTAGCCCCACCATCATCACGGCAGCTTCCTCAAATCCCTCGGGCCGCTCATGGACTTCGCGCAGATTGAGCGCTGGAAAATTCAGGATCGAAGATTCTTCGGTGATCGTACCGCTATCGGAGAGCACGGCACGTGCCTCGGTCTGCAGCTTGACATAGTCTAGGAAACCGAAGGGCTTATGGAAGGCGATAAGGGGGTCGGTCTGTAGACCGGCCGCTTCCAGGCGCTTGCGCGTCCGCGGATGGGTCGACACGATCAGCGGCAGTGCATAGGTCTTGGCGACCAAGTTTAGCAGCCCCACCAGTCGTTCGAGCATAGCCGGGGAGTCGACATTTTCTTCGCGGTGCGCGCTGACCATGAAGTACTTCCCAGCCTCAAGGGACAAGGTGTCGAGCACACGCGAGCCGGCTATCCCCTCGGCGTAATGATTGAGTACCTCCCGCATAGGCGAGCCCGTCGTGATGATCTGTTCGGGCGGGAAGCCTTCGCGCAGTAAATACTCCCGCGGAATCGCCCCGTACGGCAGGTTGATGTCAGCGGTGTGGTCGATGATGCGCCGGTTGATTTCTTCGGGGACCCGCGCATCGAAACAGCGATTGCCTGCCTCCATGTGGAAGATCGGGATGCGGCGCCGCTTGGCGGCGATGGCCGACAGCGCGCTATTGGTATCGCCCAGGATGAGTAGTGCATCGGGCCTATTCTGCTCGAAGGCGGCATCGGCGGC
>JAHJOS010000079.1 GCA_018820005.1 Alphaproteobacteria bacterium
GGCCCGGTCAGGAAGATTGATATCGACACATCGTTGATCGAGGTGATGAACGCCAGGATGAACGCAGCGATCACGCCTGAACGCACATTGGGGAGCAGGATGGTAAAAAACGTCTTGAGCGGCGGCGATCCCAGGCTGATAGCGGCTTCCTCAATGGAAAAATCGAATGAAGCCAGCGAGGCGCTGATGACCCGCACCACATAGGGCAGCACCAGCAAGGCATGCCCAAACAGCAGCGTCAGATACATCGGTGTGTTGAACTGTACTGCCAGGTTCTTGAGGAGCGAAAACCCAAGGACCAGTTCAGGCACCAGCACCGGCAGCACAAAGAGCGTCGAAAGCCAGCCGGGCAGCGAGATCCGGTGGCGGTTCAGAGCATAGGCTGCCGGAATGCCGATGATCAGCGCCACGCCTGTCGCCAGCACTGCGGTCTGAAGGCTTGTCAAGATCGTGCGTCGAAAGGCGTCGATCTGGAAGATGTTCTCGAACCAACGCAGGGAAAGTCCCTGCGGCGGAAATGTCAGATAGCTGGTATCGCTTACCGACGCGCCCAGCACGATGATCAGCGGGCCCACCAGGAAGATAAAGACCAGCGCAGTGCCCAGGATCAGCAGGGGATGAATGGATCTGGTCATCAGACAGCCATGGGGTTGAGGCGACGGGCCAGCCGGGTCATCAGCAGCACGATCGCAATGGTAATCACCACCATGATGGCAGCGATGGTCGAAGCGGCGACCCAATCGAAGGTGACCATGGCCTGCTGATACATCAGCGTGCCCATCATCATGACCTGCTCGCCACCCAGCAACTGCGGCGTCGCGTAGGAGGTGAAGCTGCCGGTGAACACCAACACCGCTCCCACGATGAGCCCGGGCACGGCCAGCGGCAGCGTGACCTGCATGAAACTTGCGACGGGCTTGGCACCCAGCGAGGCGGACGCCTGGATCAGATCGTCAGGAATTGACTCCAGCACCCCAACCAGGGTCAGGATCATCAGGGGGACGAACAGATAGACCATGGCCACGATCACAGCGCCCTGGGTATAAAGCATGGCCATCGGCTCACCGATGAGCCCAAGCTTCAGCAGGGCCGAGTTGAGGATGCCGTTCTTGCCCAAAATGATCAGCCACGCAAACGAGCGCACGACGACACCCGTCAGCAGCGGAAACACGGCTGCCACAATGAGGATGGATTTGAGCCATCCTGGTGCGCGAGAGACCACGTAAGCAGTCAGGAAGCCGATCACCAGCGCGATCACCGTGGTCGCCAGCGATACCTGAATGGTGCGCAACAGCACCGTCCTGCGGAAGCTGCTGCCGAAAAAGGCGACATACGTAGCAAAGGGCCCCGCGGGCGTGGTGAAAGTGGTGGCAATGGTGGCCAGCACCGGCAACACCAGGAAGACGATCACAAGTGCAGTGGCCGGTGCGGCCAAGGTCCAGCCTGCAAATCGTTTCATGGATTGGCCTTCCGTGCCGCTCGGTGGCGCCACAATCGCAATGTCACCCCGGCGAAGTCTGGGGCCCTTGCCGAGGTTGGTGCATTAGATCGCATCTCAGGATCGATCCCGGACTTCGCCTGGATGGCAGCGCGTGTGTTCTGCATTCAACGGGAGACAGGCGCAGCCTGAGCTGCGCCCGCCAAACGATTACATGCCGAAGATTTCGTTCCAGCGATCAACCCAGCCGCCCTTGGCCGCGTTCATCTTGGCGTAGTCGATGCGCTGCAGACCAGCAATCAGATCGGCGCCATAGGTCCACAACGAAGCCTGCTCTGGCGTCAGGGTGACTGCCGTGTTGACCGGCGCATCAACGCCCTGTTCGGCGAGCTGCTGCTGGATTTCAGGCGACAGGATGAAATTGATGAACTCGTAGGCCAGCTCGGGTTCGGCAGCGCCGACCGGAATATTGACCGTGTTCAGCGTGGCGATGGAGCCTTCCGACAGGTCTGCCCAGACCACGCTGGGAACGGCAGCCTTGATCTGTCCCAGCGTGAAGTCCTGCGCAATGGCAGCGGTGACTTCGCCGGTTGAGAACAGGTTGATCATCTCAGAACCGGTATTATAGTTCTTGACGACGTTCGGCTTGAGGGCATCGAGCGCCGCAAAGGCGGCATCTTCATCGGCGAAGGCGTCAACCCCTGCGTGTTCGCCGGCCTTCATCACCACCATCGGCCCGGCAGTGGTCGTAATGCCAGGCAGGGACAGCGAGGCGGCGAGGTCTTCACGCCACAGATCGTTCCATGACGTAATGGGTGTCGTCACTTTGCTGGCGTCGTAGACAATGCCGACGCGGCCGATGGTATAGGCCGGGCCGTAACCGCCCTGCGGATCCTTGGCCAGATCATAGATGCCAGCCAGATTTGGCAGCTTGGCCGGATCGATCTTCTGGAACAGACCTGCCTCGATGCCCTGCTGGCTGTAGCTGTCCGAGAAATAGGCAACGTCAACGCCACTTCCATTGCGGATCTGGATCTTGTTGAGACGTTCGCCGTTGTTTCCTGTCTCGAAAACGATCTCGCAACCGCATTTCTCGCGGAAAGGCGCCAGCACGATTGATTCGAGCTTTTCGCCATTGAAGCCCCACCATGAAATGGTGAGCGTTTTGCCCTGTGCCATGGCCGGAGCCGCGCTGAGCAGTGCCGAGGCGGAGATCGCCAGGGCGGTCACGAAGATCTTGTTCATTATCGGCTTCCTTTGAGCGTCTCGCCGACCCACGCGGTGAGCGAAAATATGAAGTCTCTCTGACGAAAGCCTATTTTTACGGCTCTGCCTTCGCAAGCCCAATCTTTGTGCGAACCGTCTTGTGAACCGGTTTATGAAACCAAATGTGGGGCGGTAGATCGGGGCATCCTGTCAGACACCCCGATCCAACGTCAGCTAGCCGCTGGCGCGGGTTGTGCGGCGGGGGCGATCGGCGTCAGGTCGCCCTCGGATTCGTCCTTGGGCGGCTGGATGCGGAACCACGCCACATACAATGCTGGCAGGAAAAGCAGCGTCAGTGCGGTACCC
>JAHJOS010000625.1 GCA_018820005.1 Alphaproteobacteria bacterium
CCAGAGCCCGTGCGCTCGCCCTTGTGCCAGCCGTTCAGCATCGGCCCGACCGACAGCGCAATCGCCGGAATATTGACAGTCGCCGCGCCCATCAGCATGGCCGGGGTAGTCTTGTCGCAACCAATGGTCAGCACTACGCCATCGAGCGGATAGCCATAGAGCACTTCAACCAGGCCCAGATAGGCCAGGTTCCGGTCAAGGCCAGCCGTCGGGCGCTTGCCAGTTTCCTGGATCGGATGCACCGGAAATTCGATGGCAATGCCGCCGGCTTCCCGGATGCCTTCGCGCACGCGCTCGGCCAGCACCATGTGGTGCCGGTTGCAGGGGCTGAGGTCCGAGCCGGTCTGGGCGATGCCGATGATCGGCTTGCCCGACTGCAGCTCTTCGCGCGACACGCCGAAATTCATGTAGCGCTCGAGATAGAGCGCGGTCATGTCAGGGTTATCCGGATTGTCGAACCATGCCCGCGAACGCAACTTGCTGGGCGCCGAACCGCCGTTACCTGCCGTCATTTTGATCTTTCCTTGCTGCTCCCGACGCGCTTGTGCACGGGCCGGTTTTGTCCCTTTCTAGCATGGCTGGCGCTGCTGTGAATGGGAATCCGCAGAAAAATCATACTTTTGAAAACCCCGGCCGCCGGGACCATCCCCGATCTGCCGGAACGCCCGGACCGCCTTACCAAACGAGGGGACTTGGCCGGTCATTACCGCTTTTGTCCGCCCCGGTCGGCACGCTCAGATTCCGTCTGGATGAAACAGCCCCCAACCATTAGGGTCGCGCTCCAAAACCGGGCATCAGCGAGGCATTTGTGATCGATTTTGTGGACTGGATTGCGGTTGATTGGGGCACCTCCAATCTGCGCGCCTGGGGCATCGCCAGTGATGGCAGCGTCGCTGCAGAGCGCAGCTCGCCCAAGGGCATGGGCAAGCTGACGCGCGAGGAATTTCCCGCCGCCCTCACCGAACTGCTCGATGGCCTTGCCTCGTCCAGCGGCGCCCCTCTCGATGTGCTGATCTGCGGCATGGCCGGCGCCCGTCAAGGCTGGCTCGAAGCCCCCTATCTTGAGGCACCAACTGACCTCAGCGGCCTTTACGCCGGCGCCGTGCGCCCTGCCATGCCCGATGCCCGCTTCGCGCCGGCCATCCTGCCCGGCGTCTGCCAGCGCGGCGGCGCCGACAATGTCATGCGCGGCGAAGAAACCCAACTGCTCGGCCTTGCGGCCCTGCACACCGATTTTGCCGGCGTGGTCTGCATGCCCGGCACCCATTCCAAATGGGCCCGCCTCAACGGCACGCGCATTGAGAGCTTCTCCACCGCCATGACGGGGGAAATGTTCGAGGTCCTGCGCACCCATTCGGTGCTGCGCCATTCGCTGAATGGTGATCTGGAGGGCCCCGGACGCAGCGATGGCTTCGTTGTTGGCGCGCGCGCCGGTCTCGATCATCCAGAGCAATTGCTGGGCACCCTGTTCCAGGTCCGCGCCAGCGCCCTGCTGTCCGATCGACAGCCCGCATGGTGCGCCGGTTATCTCTCGGGCCTGCTCATCGGCACCGAGGTCGGCAGCAATCGTCATCTCATTGGCGAACATCCCGTGCCATTGATTGGCTCGGCTGCCCTGTGCGGCCTCTACGCGCAGGTGCTCGCCATGATTGGCGCAACCGGCGTGCCGCAGGATACAACCAAGATCGTGCTGGCGGGGCTCAAGGCCGCGCGCAGCCTGTCTGTATAGGAGACCACAATGGAACATCGCCATCTCATCGCCATTCTGCGTGGCATCACCCCCGGCGAGACCATCGCGGTCTGCGAAGCCCTCATCAATGCCGGCATCACCATGATCGAGGTGCCGCTCAATTCGCCTGATGCCTTCACCTCCATCGCCATGGCCTCCAATGCCCTGGGCGATCGCTCGGCCATTGGCGCCGGCACGGTGCTGAGCAAGAAGCAGGTCTGGGCCGTCTCCGACGCCGGCGGCACCTTTGTGGTTTCGCCTGATACCAACAAGCAGGTGATCGAGGAGACGATCCGCCTGCGCATGTTCTCTTTCCCGGGCGTCTTCACCCCCACCGATGCCTTCCGCGCCGTCAAGGCTGGCGCGACCGGGCTGAAGTTCTTCCCCGCCGAAGTGCTTGGCCCCAAGGGCATCAAGGCCATGAAGGCGGTGCTGCCGCCAGAACTGCCGCTTTATGCCGTGGGTGGCGCCAATCCCGATAATTTCGATGAGTACTTTGCCGCCGGCTGCGCCGGCTTTGGCCTGGGTACTTACATCTACAAGCCCGGCATGGATGCCGGCCAGGTCGCCGAACGCGCCATTGCCGCCGTCGCCGCCTATGACGCAGGAAAACCCGCATGAACCAGACGGCAAAACTTCTGATCGACAGCCAGTGCGCCCTGGGCGAAGGCCCCATCTGGCACCCCGGCCGCCAGCAGCTGTTCTTCTTCGACATCAACAACGAGACGCTGTTTGCGGTGACCGCGAATGGCGAGTTCGCTGATAGCTGGATGTTCAACGAAACGGTCGCCGCCGCAGCCATTCTCGATGACGACACGCTGGTGCTGGCCACCGATACCGGCCTCAAGCAGTTCGATCTGCAGACTGGCGGCATGAACCGCATCAACGAGATCGAATCCGACAACGCCCAGACCCGCACCAATGACAGCCGCGTGCATCCCTCGGGCGCCTTCTGGATCGGCACCATGGATCGCGGGGCCGACGAAGCCGCGATTGGCGCAGTCTATCATTATCGGGCCGGCGTACTGACCACGCTCAAGTCCGGCATTGCCATCCC
>JAHJOS010000626.1 GCA_018820005.1 Alphaproteobacteria bacterium
CATCGCCACCAGGTCGGCATGGCCGCCGTCGATGGCGTCGGCCGCGGCTTGCGGCGTGGTGATGAGACCGACCGCCATGGTGGCGATGCCGGCCTGTTCACGGATCTGGCTTGCCAAGGGCACAAGATAGGATGGCGCGGGCTTGAGCGGCGAGCCGGCAAAGCCGCTGGCCGAGCAATCGATCAGGTCGACGCCGCGGGATTTCAGTTCGCCGGCAAGCACGACGCTGTCCTCGATCTTCCAGCCATTGTCGTGACCGTCGACCGACGAGATCCGCACCGACAGCGGCTTTTCGGCCGGCCAGACTTGGCGCACGCGCTCGACGATTGTGAGCGCCAGACGCATGCGGTTTTCGCGGCTGCCGCCATATTCGTCGTCGCGCTTGTTGGCGATGGGGCTCAAGAACTCATTGAGCAGATAACCGTGGGCGGCGTGGACTTCGATGAGGTCGAAGCCGGCCTTGAGCGCCCGGCTGGCGGCGTCGGCGAAGGCATCGGGCAGAGCCTCGATTTCGGCCAGCGTCATGGCGGCGGGCTCGGCATAGGCGTCCGATTCGGCAATCGCCGAGGGGGCCTGCGTGGTCCACGGCGTAACGCCGAGATCGGCCATGTCCTCGGGCGTCACCGTGCCGACGCCGCGCCAGGGCAGCCGCGACGAGCCCTTGCGCCCGGCATGTCCGATCTGGATGCCGGCCTTGGCGCCGTTGGCGTGAAGATAATCGACGATGCGGGCGAGCGGGGCTACCTGCGCCTCGTTCCACAGGCCGAGGCAGCCATGGGTGATGCGGCCTTCGGGCACCACGGCGGTGGCCTCGACCATGACCAAGCCATAGCCGCCAAGCGCAAAGCGGCCGAGATGGACGTAATGATGCTCGTTGGCGAGGCCATCGACGGCGGAATACTGGCACATCGGCGAGACCACCAGGCGGTTGGGCACGGTGAGATCGCGAAGTTGGAACGGGGTGAACAGCTGGGTCATGAAGGGGCTTTCGGTGCAGTGCGGGAGGGTGGACAGGCGACCGGGTGTCATCACGGATATGGGGGCAATGGCGCAAACCTGCCACCGGCAATGCGCAATCGTCCATTGAATTTTGCTGATGCATGCTTCAATCCGGCGCACCGGCAGGGCTGATCAATGCCTGGCGATTGGACGCTGGCCATCCTGGGCAGGCGGCCAGGCGCAAGCGTGCGCGCCACACCCATGACCGGCGCAAGCAGTTCTCGAGGCCGCTGCACAATCGCCGGTTTCGCTGCTATATCAAGCGTCTGCACTGCGATGCTCGCGTCTTGATTCAGTGTCGGGGCAGCCCTGGCGGCGAGAAAAACGAGTCCAGCGCCAGATTCAGGCTTGCCAACATACCGACTGGTCGGTATCAATAGCGCATTGGAGACAAAGATGAGCAACCCGAAAGCCGATACCGCCCCGACCAATCCGAGCGCCCGCGACAAGCTGCTGGCCGCGGGCTTCGCGGTGATCCGCTCCAAGGGCTATTCCGGCACCACCGTCGATGAGCTCTGCGCCGCGGCGGGCGTGACCAAGGGCGCCTTCTTCCATCACTTCAAGAGCAAGGAAGCGTTGGGCGTCGCCGCAGCCGACTACTGGTCGGAATTCACCGGCGCGCTGTTTGCCTCGGCTCCCTATCACGACCACGCCGATCCGCTCGACCGGGTGCTGGGCTACATCGATTTCCGCCGCCTGCTGCTATCGGGCGAGTTGCCGGACTACACCTGCCTGGTCGGCACCATGGTGCAGGAAACCTATCTCACCGCGCCGGCGATCCGCGACGCCTGCCATGCCTCGATTTCAGGTCACGCCCGCACGCTCGCGCCCGACATCCAGGCCGCCATGGACGCGCACGGCATGCGCGACACCGGCTGGACCGCCGAGAGCCTGGCGCTGCACACGCAGGTGGTGCTGCAGGGCGCCTTCATTCTGGCCAAGGCGGAAGATTCCGTCTCCGTCGCCATCGACAGCGTTGACCATCTCAAGCGTTACCTGACGCTGTTGTTTTCCCAACCCGAGGAGAAAGTCTCATGAGCAGTCCTTCCGATTACAAGCGCCTGATGCGCGGCGTGATCCCCTACGCCACGGTCGACGGCGTCGACAAGGCGATCGACTTCTACACGAGCGCCTTCGGCGCCGTGCAGCATGGCGAGCCGGTGCGCAGCGAGGATGGCCGCGTGCTCAATGTCAGCATCGAGATCAATGACGGCATGGTGATGCTGATGGACCCGTTTCCGGAACACGGCACGCAGCCCTCGTCCGGCAGCAATTTCCTGCTGCAACTGGTGATCGGCGATGGCGATCTGTGGTGGGACCGCGCGGTCAAGGCCGGTTGCGAGGTGCTGTCGCCGTTCAAGCTCGAATTCTGGGGCGACCGCTACGGCCGGGTGCGCGATCCCTTCGGCCTGGAATGGGCCTTCAACGAACCCGCCATCCAAAAACAACAAACTGCGTGAGGAACGACCATGAGCAATTCAGACATTCCCGACGACCGCGAACTGGTGATCGACCGCTATATTGATGCGCCGCGCGAGCTGGTGTGGCGCTGCTGGACCGATCCGGAGCAATTGGTCAAATGGTTCACGCCAGCGCCATGGAAGACCAAGAGCGCCAGCATGGATGTGCGCGCCGGCGGCGCCTCGATGGTGGTGATGGAGAGCCCGGAAGGCGAGGAGTTTCCCAATCCGGGCATCTATCTGGAAGTGATCCCCGGCGAAAAACTGG
>JAHJOS010000002.1 GCA_018820005.1 Alphaproteobacteria bacterium
CCGTTCTGGTACATGTCGACCTGGGCATTGCGGGTGCGGGGGCTGAGGGCGCCCATTACCACTGCCGCGCCGCCGCGCTCGCGGCGGATCAGTTCGGCAATGGCGTAGACCTGGCTGGCCGAGAAGGCGACGATGGCCGAGCGCTTGGGCTGGCGCGAGATCTTCTTGGAGCCCGAGTAGAGCAGTTCGGAAAAGCGCGGCCGGTAGATGATGTCGGCGTCCGGCAGCAGGGCGCGGATGACGGGCGCCATGGTGGCGGCGCCCAGCAGCAGCGTTTCGTGAATGCCGCGGGCGTGCAGGATGCGGTTGGTGAAGACGTGGCCGCGGTCGAAATCGGTGGCCACCTGGATTTCGTCGATCGCTACGCACTCGACCGGGATATCGAGCGGCATCGCCTCGACGGTGCACACCCAGTAGCGCGGATGCGCCGGGACGATCCGCTCTTCGCCCGTCACCAGCGCCACGTGCTGGGCGCCGATGCGGTCGACCACCTTGTGGTAGACCTCGCGCGCCAGCAGCCGCAATGGCAGACCGATCATGCCCGAGCGGTGCGCCAGCATGCGCTCGATGGCGAAGAACGTCTTGCCGGTGTTGGTGGGGCCGAGGATCGCCTTGAGCGAGCCGGAATTACCTGCGGTCATCTATCGCTATGTAAGGAGGAACGGCGCGCGATGCGAGTGTTTCAAAGGGAGACCAGATTCTCCCGTTTTGGGCGCCGGAGTTAAGGGTTGGCACGAAACGCGAACAAAACGAGACAGAATCGGCCGCGACTCGGAAATCCGCCTTTGTTCACCCCAGCATATGGTGTGCCACCCTCTGATTCTAGCGCTAGAGGCGATCAAAGGTGCGCGTGATCCACGGTTTCTCCCCCGAAACGGTTCAGCTTCCTTACCAGAGTGCTAATTTCGGCCCTTTGGCAGCCCGATGCCGGTAGTTGTGAAGCGAAGGTAAACGGCTCTGGTGCAAAGATTTTTTTGCATGTTCATGGGGGAGCGCCCGGCGCACGGGGATCGCCGAGGCGCATATTGATGAAAATCGGCATTGACCGTGCCATCGCGGGACGGCCCGGGCGTTAGGACGCTGTTAACCATGAATGCCGGGCCGGCGCTTTCGGGGCGCAGTTCGCCGCATCATGGTCTCAGACCCGCCGGGATCGACCGCTTCGACAACCTGTGCCGCTGCGGCACGGAAACTGGCAGACTGAGACGCGCGCGTTAACTCCTGCATCAAACCGTGAACGAACATGGGGCGAATCGTGGGCCTGTGGATAAAAGTGCTTTGTTCACCCACACTTGGTGGTGGTCGCCAGGCTGCCGACCCACAAGCGACCCGATATCGGACCGATCCGACCGGGCGATCGGTGGTGCGGCGTTCATCTCCGTCACCAAAGCCTTAAGAAATCAGAGTTTTCCCGACACATCGGGCAAGTGTTAGCAGCCGGTTAACGGCGCCTGCTGTCGAAGATTTCTGCTGCTCACCTTTGCATCCCCGGCCGGCCGCGGCCTCGCCACCCAAAATTGAGGAAAAAGCCTTTGACCGTCCCGGCATGGGACGTTCGAAATCTTCATGTTTCGCTAACCATAAATGTGGCGGCGTCTGATTGAGACAGTCCGCGGCCTGGCGTCCGCACCCGGTTCGAGTGTCGGAGGCACGCGCCATCGCCGGTCTGTTGCCGGCGCGGCGGGCCGCGGAGAAAATGCTCAGCAGTCGGCGGTGAGCGGGACCCAGTTGCTGGCCACGGTGCTGCCGGGAATGACGATGCGGTATTCCGCATCGATCGGGGTGACGATGTTCATCGGCTTGGAATAGCTGCCCATGATCACGCCGTTGGCGCCCTTGACGGTGGTGACGTTATAGGGGCCGGACACCTGGCCGCCCTTGCGCACGATGAGGATCGGCACGGTGCCGGGCTTGTTGGTGCGGACCCAGGCGGTCAGCTTGGCCGGGCCGGGGCAGACATTGCCGGCCGGCGAGATGATGCCCAGCTGGGCGCTGGTCGCCTTGAGCTTGACCTGGCCACCGGCCTTGAGGTCGAGGGCACTGGCGCCGCCGGTCACGGCAGTCAGGGTGAGCAGCGCGATGAGGCCGGCTTTGAGGGTCGAGGTCATGGTGTGCTTCTCCGTTGGTGCAGAGAAGATGTCGCCTGGGGATTGAACTCCGCCTGAGCGGCGCGTTTATCCGAGGTTCATCGCCATGGGCGGCCTGCAGACCGCCGTTCGTCCCGGCCGCCGCTACTGCCGCAGGCGGGTCAGCACCATGGAGAGGTCGCCCATGCTGGTGGTCAGCAGCACACGATAGGGGATGAAGGTGTCGGTGCCGGCCAGCGGCGCATACCAGATCAGGATGCGGTCGCTTTCTTTGAGGTAATTGGTCACTTCCGAGGTGGTGAAGTGCCCCGAGATCGGGGTGTAGCGGATATTGCAGAGAATCACCGGGCCCTGGTAGCCGGTCTTCTTGCTGGTCGCCTGGTCTTCCTTGGTGAAGCGCAGCGCGATGTTGAAGCGCTCGAGGCCGGTGAAGACCTGCATCTTGCGATTGCAGAGGTTCTTGTCGAGCTTGCCGCCCTTGAGCACGAAGGCGGC
>JAHJOS010000627.1 GCA_018820005.1 Alphaproteobacteria bacterium
CGCCAGTGAGCTTGCAGCCGCAGTATAATCTGCTGGTGCGCGACATCGAGCGCGAGGTCGTGCCCGCAGCGCTCGACGCCAGCATTGGCCTGCTGCCCTGGTCGCCGCTTGGCGGTGGCTGGCTCAGCGGCAAATACAAGCGAGACCAGATGCCGACCGGCGCCACGCGGCTGGGCGAAGATCCCAAGCGCGGCATGGAAGCCTTCGAAAAGCGCAATGCCAAGTCGGTCACCTGGGACGTCATCGGCGCGGTGGAAGATCTTGCCAAGGCCCGTGGTGCCAGCATGGCGCAGGTCGCGCTCGCCTGGGTTGCCCAGCAGCCGGCGGTGACCTCGGTGATCCTGGGCGCCCGCACCACGGCGCAGCTCAAGGACAACCTCGGCGCAGCCGACCTCGTGCTCACGGCAGATGAGGTCACCCAACTCTCCGCGGTCAGCAAGCCCGAGATGAGCGACTATCCCTATGGCACCGGCGGCATCGGCCAGCGCAACCGCAATATCGGCGGCGGGCGGTAGAGGCCCGTCCTCAAAGCTCCCAAGACCCCCCGCCCAACCTCTCCCTTAAGGGCGAGGGATCGCATCGGGTCTGTCGCTAATTGCCGCCCAACCACCGCATGGATTCCTCCCCCTTCAGGGGGAGGTTAGGTGGGGCGCTGCATTGCCGCCTAACTGTATTTCAGCGCCACCAATTGCCCGCTCGACCACTCGATCTGGCCGGCCAAATCCAGTTCGAGCAGCAGCATCTGCATGGCGCTGGCGGAAAGGCCAGACTGCCGGATCAGTTCGTCGACCTCGACGGGCGTTGCGCTGAGCGCGCCAAGCAGGCGCGATTTGTCATCATCGCTGGGGGGCGTCAGGTCTGGCGTTGGATCGGGCAGCCAGTCGCGGTCAAACAGCGCACTGCGCGACGGGTCGGCAGCGCCCAGCACGTCAATGATGTCGTCGGCGCTGGTAATCAGATGCGCGCCCTGCTGGATCAGGGCATTGCCGCCTTCGGCTCGGGGGTCGAGCGGCGAGCCGGGCACGGCAAACACGTCGCGGTCCTGTTCCAGCGCCAACCGCGCCGTGATCAGCGATCCGCTCCGCTTGGCGGCTTCCACCACCACAATGCCCAGCGACAGCCCCGATACCAGGCGATTACGCCGTGGAAAATCGCGGGCGCGCGGCTCCCAGCCCAGCGGCATTTCGGTCAGCAGCGCGCCGCCATGGTCGAGAATGTCGTGCGCTAGCGGGATGTTCTCAGATGGATAGATCTGGTCAAATCCGCCAGCCAGCACGGCGATGGTTCCGCTCGCGAGGCTGGCCTGATGGGCCGCCGCATCAATGCCGCGGGCCAGGCCCGAGACGATGGTATAGCCCTTGGCGCCCAGATCGGTGGCCAGCAGGCGCGTCATCTTGGTTCCCGCTGAGGAGGCATTGCGCGCACCCACCACGCCCACGGTGCGTTGCCAGTCCAGGCTGTCCCCGCCAGCCAGCGTCAGCAGGGGCGGTGCGGCCGCAATGAACTGCAGGAGGGGGGGATAATCAGGGTCGGTGCTGGCGACCAGCCGGGCGCCGAAGCGGGAGAGGCCAGCTATCTCGTCTTCCGCCTGGGTCTGGGTGGTGATCCGGGCCGGCCTGCCGCTGCGACGGACGAGGTCCGGCAGCGCGTCCAGCGCAGCCTCGGCGGAACCGAAGCGGTTGAGCAATTGCCGGAAGGTCGCGGGACCCACGTTGTCCGATCGCAGCAGCCTTAGCCAGGCGATGCGCTGGGTTGTTGATAGAGATTTGGCACCCGGGACAGGCGCCAAGGATCAGGCCGCCTTCTTGTCGCCGCCGATGCGGGGCTCAGTGCCTCGGATCAGGCGCAGGATGTTCTCGCGGTGCTGGAAGAACAGCAGCAGCGCCATCACCGCCACGGCACCGGCCAGGCGCTCATTGACAACGACATAGGCAAAGATCGGTGCAGTGGCCGCTGCCGTCAGGGCCGCCAGCGAGGAAAACTTGCGGGCAAAGGCGATAAACAGCCACACAGCACAAAAGATCAGCCCGACGGGCCAGCTCAGCGCCAGCAGGGAGCCGATCATCACGGCAACACCCTTGCCGCCCTTGAAGCCCAGCCAGACCGGGAAACAATGCCCCAGGAAGGCGGCGATGGCCGCGAGCATAGCCGCATCGTCACCCCAGAGAGCGCGCGCGATCAGCACGGGCAGGGCGGCCTTGGCTGCATCGAGCACCAAGGTGGCGGCGGCCAGCCAGCGATTGCCGGTCCGCAGCACATTGGTTGCGCCAATATTGCCCGACCCGATCGCGCGAATGTCGCCCAGCCCGGCAGCCCGCGTCAGCAACAGTCCGAAGGGAACCGAGCCGCAGAGGTAGCCGAGGACGACGGCGTAGAGTGCGGAGACAAAGTCAAAAGGCATGGCGGGCAATCCTTTGCAGTCGTGACGCAGAAATACCCCGGCGAGGCACAGCGCGGCAAGGGGGCAGGCGAGAATGGCGTTTGCCGTTGCGCGCCCACCCGACCTCCCCCTGAAGGGGGAGGAGTCAGATCGAGCTTTTCGCTGATCTTGCTGCAAACCGCAGGCCGGATTCCTCCCCCTTCAGGGGGAGGCTAGGTGGGGGAGCGAAGTCGAGTCAGTCGCTGTGCTGGAAAACTGTCTTTCCGCCCACAATCGTCCGCATCACCTTACCGGCAAGGCGGGCGTTTTCGAAGCTGGTGTTGCGCGAGCGCGAGCGGATCTGCTTCTCACTGACCTGCCAGGGATAGTCGAGATCAAACAGCATCAGGTCGGCGGGGGCGCCCACGGCGATGCGGCCGCTGGTCAGGTTGAGGATTTCGGCCGGGCGGCTGGTCATGGCGCGCAGCACCGTCAGTAGATCCACATCGCCGGAGTGCACAAGGCGCAGCGCGGCGGCCAATAGGGTTTCAAGGCCAATGGCGCCGTCCGACGCCTCGGCAAAGGGTTGACGCTTGACCTCGGTGTCCTGCGGATCGTGGTCGGAATGGATGGTATCGATGGTGCCATTGCGCAGCCCCTCGATAACCGCTTGCCGATCGTCTTCGGAGCGCAGGGGCGTCGAGAGCTTGAAGAAGCTGCGATAGCGGCCGATGTCGTTCTCGTTGAGCGCGAGGTTATTGATGGAAACCCCTGCGGTAACTGACGGGTTACGCTTCTTGGCTGCGGCCATAAGCTCAACCGAGGCGGCGCAGGAGATCTGGGCAGCGTGATATTTAACGCCCGTCAGCGCGGCCAATTGCAGGTCGCGCGCCAGCGGAATGGTCTCGGCTTCGCGGGGAATGCCGCGCAGGCCCAGGATGGTGGCAAACAGCCCTTCGTTCATCACGCCGTCGCCGGTCAGTGCGGCGTCAGACAGATGATGGACGATGGTCATGTCATAGTTGGCGGCGTAGCTCATCACGGTGCGCAGCATGGCGCTGGACTGGATCGCATGCCGGCCATCGGTCAGGCAGACCGCGCCCGATTCCCGGAGCAGGCCGAATTCGGTCATTTCGGTGCCGTTGAGGCCCTTGGTAATGGCGCCGGCGGGCAGCACATTGACCTTGGAGGTCGCCTTGGCGCGACGAATGAGGAAATCGACGAGCGCACCGTCGTCAACCACGGGCGTCGTATCGGGCATCATCACAAAGCTCGTGATGCCACCTGCGGCGGCGGCTTCGCCGGCTGATTGCAGGGTCTCGCGGTATTCCTTGCCGGGCTCACCGGTAAAGACGCGCATGTCGATCAGACCAGGTGCCAGGACCAGCCCGTGGGCGTTGATCACCTCGACATGGTCTGGAACGCCGATGGGCTTGCCGATGGCGATCTCTGCAATCACGCCACCTTCAATCAGAACGGCGCCCTGATGATCGGTGCCGGAAGCCGGGTCGACGATTCGGGCGTTCTCAATGAGCGTAGCAACTGTCGCGGATGCGCTCATGGTTCGTTCCTCGCCGGCAACAGCGCATCAAGCACGGCCATGCGAACGGCAACGCCCATTTCGACCTGATCGGTAATGACCGATGCGGGGCCGTCGGCAATGGCGGGGTCGATCTCGACGCCGCGGTTCATCGGCCCGGGATGCATCACGATGGCGTCGGGCTTGGCATAGCTGAGCTTTTCGGCGTCCAGGCCATAGAAATGATAATACTCGCGCACCGACGGGATCATTCGGCCATTGGCCCGTTCATGCTGCAGGCGCAGCATCATGACGACGTCGGCGCCCTTCAGATCCTCGCGCATGTCGGTGAAGACCTCAGTGGCCAGGTTTTCGATACCAGCGGGCAGCAGATTGCGTGGCGCGATCACCCGCGTCCGCACGTTCAGCGCGCCGAGCAATAGTAGATTGGAGCGTACGACGCGCGAATTGCCGATATCGCCACAGATCGCCACGGTAAGGCCGGAAATGCGGCCCTTGTGGTTGCGGATGGTCAGGGCATCGAGCAGGGCCTGCGTCGGGTGCTCATGGGCGCCGTCACCGGCATTGATCACCGCGCAGCCGACTTTCTGGCTCAGCAGTTCAACGGCACCGGCGGCCGAGTGGCGCACGACGATGACGTCCGGGCGCATGGCGTTGAGCGTTGCGGCGGTGTCCACCAGCGTTTCGCCCTTGCTGACCGAGCTGGTCTTGACCGACATGTTCATCACCAGGGCGCCCAGGCGCTTGCCGGCGATCTCAAACGAGGCCTGCGTACGGGTCGATGGCTCGAAGAACAGATTGATCTGGGTCTTGCCGCTCAGCGTCGGGTGGCTTTTCCGCTCTTGCCGCGAAATTGGCACCATGGCGGCAGCGCGATCGAGCAGCTGGATGATCTCGTGCTGCTGGAGGTCGGCAATCGACAGCAGATGGCGTTGGTTGAACGGGGGATAATCACCGGACGAACCGGCGGATGCATTCGAGACTGTGCTGGCGCGATCTTGGGCCATGCGCTCCCATTCCCTATGATTTGCTGCGGTCTAGCGGAGGCGGGGTAGCGGGGCAAGAGGGGCGGTGCTTTTCCCGCAGCTATCGTGCCGAAGTTGCGCCTCGTACACGAAGCTGAGCTATCGTGCCGAAGCCGCGCTATCGCGGCCGAAGCCGATCCAACGCCCCTTGCAGGATATAGCTGGCGGCGAGCTTGTCGACCACCTCGGCCCGGCGGTCGCGCCGCATGTCGGCGTCGATCATCATCCGGGTCACCGCGCTGGTCGAAAGTCGCTCATCCCAGAAGGCGATCGGCAGGGTGATGCGCTGCGCCAGGCTGCGGGCAAAGGCGCGGGTGGATTGGACGCGCGGGCCTTCCGAGCCATCCATATTGAGCGGCAGTCCCAGGATAATCGCGACAATGGCGTTTTCGGCGATCAGCTGGTCCAGGCGAATGGCGTCGGCGGTGAATTTGGTGCGCGTGATGGTCTCGAGCGGGGTGGCCGAATAGCGCATGCCGTCCGACACTGCCACGCCAATGGTCTTGGTGCCCAGATCAAGGCCCATGATGCGGCCGGCGGCGGGAATGGCCGCCAGCGGGTTGGCGAATTCGGGGGGCTCTGGGGCAGTCTCTTGGTCGGTCATAAGGGGCTCGCTTGCCACGATGGTCTGGTCCTATAGGGTGCGGCAGCATTTGGCGACTGGAAAGCGGCGATGAAACTGACCTGGTTCGGCGGCACGACGGTGCGCATTCATATAGGCGGACAGATCGTGGTGGTCGACGCCGCCGGTGCTCCGGCTGGAATCGATGCGGCCGAACTGGTGTCAGGTGCCGATCACATCGTGCCCGATCTTGGCCGTGCGCTATCGCCTGTGGATACTACAGGCTGGAAGCCTCGCAAGCCGGTGCGCCTGCTCGATGAAGAACCGGGAGAAACCTCGGCGGATTGCTGGTCCGCCGGCCCCGGTGCCATGTTGATCGATGCGGTGGGGGAACCGCCGCTGCTGCTGGTGGCCGAGGCGGTGCCCGCGCTCGGGCGCTGGGCTGATGGCGCGGTGATCGCTCTGTTCGGCGATGGCGCAGCGCTGGTCGGGCTGGGACAGGCCGTCCTGTCGGCTCGCGCGCCCAGGGTCATCATGCTGGCTGGTGACGAGGCCGCGGTGGACGCCGCTATTGCCGGGTTGCGCGACCAGCTTGATGGCACGGCGCTCCTGGCGCTGGAGGCAGGGCTGGCGCTTGAGGTCTGATTGCGCGGCGGAACGGAATTGCTGATCGTCGCTATCAGCCATTTTCATTGTCTTTTTGGGCAGACGGTTGCTAATAACGCGGCGATAAGCCGAATTTTCTGGAGTGACCCATGTCCGTCGACGCCACCACTGTAAAGCGCATCGGGCGCCTGGCCCGCATCCGTATCGAAGAGAACGAAGTGGCCGGCTACCAGGAAGAGATCAATGCGATTCTGGGCTTTATCGAGCAGCTCGGTGAAGTCGATGTGGCCGGCGTCGAGCCGATGACCTCGGTCATGCCCATGACGCTGCGGCTGCGTAATGACGTGGTCAGCGATGGCAATTATCCCGAGCAGATCGTCGCCAATGCGCCGCTGAGCGAAGACAATTTCTTCATGGTCCCCAAGGTGATCGAATAAATGAGCGTCAGCGTCGCCATCGAGACGGCGTTGCAGGACGATGTGCGCGGCCTGGTTGCTGCGCTCAACGCGCATCTGCAGCCGCTGTCGCCGCCTGAGTTCCAGTTCAAGCTGACCGTCGAGCAGATGGCGGGCGCCGACACCAGCGTGTTCGTTGCGCGCGACGCGACGGGCAGGGCTATCGGCATTGGTGCGCTCAAGGTGCACTCGGCCGAACTGGGCGAGGTCAAGCGCATGTTCACGCTGCCCGAAGTGCGCGGACAGCGCGTTGGTTCGGCCTTGCTCGATGCCATCGTGGCGCTGGCCCGCGACAAGGGCCTGCCCATGCTGATGCTGGAAACGGGCGCCGCCGCCGACATGCCCGAGGCCCACCGCCTCTATACCCGCAGCGGCTTTGTCGCGCGCGGGCCGTTTTTGGACTATCCTGAAAGCCAATGGTCGGCGTTTTTTGAAATGCCGCTGAGCGTGGCGCAACCCGCCTGAGCCAACAAATTCATCTGGCGCGACTGCGCCACACCGTTCCGACCTTTTCCGAGCGAGACCTGTTTTGACTGACCTGACCAAACTGAGCCTGGCCGCCGCCCGCAAGGGCCTTGCCGACAAGAGCTTCACCTCCAGCGAGCTGACCGGGGCCTATCTGGGCGCCCTCGAGCAGGCCAATCCGAGCCTGAACGTCTATGTCGCGGTGACAGGCGA
>JAHJOS010000080.1 GCA_018820005.1 Alphaproteobacteria bacterium
GCCAGCCGCGCCCTGTTTGGTGGCTGTCGTTTCGTGGTCGAGGATTTCATGCCGCGCTATGGTGTCGCCTCGACGCTCGTCGATGGCCGTGATCCCGCCAATTTCGCTGCCGCCATGCAGCCCAATACCAAGGTGGTGTTCATCGAGACCCCCACCAATCCGACGCTCGAACTGGTCGATATCCGCGCCGTGGCCGATATCGCCCACGCCCATGGCGCCGTGCTGATCGTGGACAATGTCTTTGCCACCGCGCTCTACCAGAAGCCCCTCGCACTGGGGGCTGATCTCGTCACCTATTCGGCCACCAAGCATATCGACGGGCAGGGCAGGGTGCTCGGCGGCATTGTGCTGGGCTCCAAAAAGCTGATCGAAGGCGATCTGCATACCTTCCTGCGCCAGACTGGCGCTTCGCTCAGCCCTTTCAATGCCTGGGTGCTGGCCAAGGGGCTCGAGACCATGCCGCTGCGTGTGCGCCAGATGACGCAAAGCGCCGCCAAGATTGCCGATGCACTGGCCAGCCATCGCAAGATCGAGCGGGTGATCTATCCCCATCACCCCAGCCATCCGCAATATGACCTGGCCAAGGCCCAGATGACCGCGGGTTCCACCCTGATTGCGCTCGAGATCAAGGGCGGGCAGGAGGCGGCCTTTACGCTCTCGGATTCGCTCGCGGTGATCCTGATTTCCAACAATCTGGGCGATGCCAAGTCCTTGATTACCCATCCGCGCACCACCACCCATGCACGCCTCACCGAAGAGGCCCGGCTTGAGGTCGGCGTCACGCCGGGGCTATTGCGCCTGTCGGTCGGGCTTGAGGACAGTCACGATTTGCTGACAGATCTGCTGTATGGATTGGACCAGATTTAGGTCGCTGAGCTTGGTTTTGTCCGTGTCATCGCATCGCGCCACTCCAGCCACACCCGTCGCGGGGGCGGCGTCGTTTTCTGCCCGCAAGCCGGTCGGCTGGTTTGGCACATGGCGCGGCACGCTCCTGGCGCTGGCCCTCGGCTTTCTCGTGGCCCCGGCCTTTGCCCAGGCCTTGCCCTATCACGCCGATCCCTCGGCCCGCGATATCCCCCCCGGCGCAACCGCCGTTCCTGCGATCCGCTTCCTCACCACCGCCGATTTCCCGCCCTTCAATTTCCGCGACGGCACGGGCGCGCTGATCGGCTTCAATGTCGATCTGGCCAAGGCCATCTGCGAAGAGGCCAAGGCAGCCTGCACCATCCAGGCTTGGCCATGGGAGCTGGCTGCTGATGCGCTGTCAGATAATCAGGGCGATGCGCTGATTGCTGGCGTCGCCATGTCGGACGCCAATGGCGCGCTGTTTGATTTCTCTTCGGTCTATTTGGCCCTACCGGGGCGCTTCGTCACCCGGCTGGCCGACGCCGCGCGCTTTGATCCTGCAGGCCTGACCGGAAAGACCGTTGCCGTGCGCCGCGACAGCGCCCATGCCGCTTTCATGGCGCGCTATCTGCCGGGCGTCACGCTGGCGCCCTTCGACACCGAACTGCAGGCCTTGGCTGCCGTGCAGGACAACCAGGCCGATGCCTTCTTCGGTGATGCCATGCGCGCTTCATTCTGGCTCAATGAGAACCTTGATTGCTGCAGCTTCGCCGGCGACGCCTATTTCCGTCCCCGCCTGTTCGGTGATGGCCTTTCGATTGCCATGCCGGCCGGCAGTGAAGCTGTGCGCCACGTCATTGATTGGGCGCTGGTCCGCCTCAAGGACAATGGCGTGCTCGATGAACTCTACCTGCGCTGGTTCCCCATCGGCTTTTACTGAGCCGGAACGAGCCGCGGTTGCCGGCGGATCAAATACTCAGCCACCAGCAGATTGGGTACCCAGCACAGCCAGGCGATGGCTGTATAGGCAGTGGCGAACTCCAGATTGAACACCAGCGACAGGGGCAGGTAGATCCGCAGGGTCACTGCCGCCAGGGTCAGGGCGACCGAGCGGGTCATCCATTGCTGATGCGCTCTGGTGTCGCCAATCATCGCAGCGCGGATGCCCACGATGGTGGTCGCCACCCACAACACGGCCAGCACTGCAAAGCCGCTGGCGGCAACCGGGCCGGACGTCGTCGTGGCGGCCAGCCAGAGCCCACCCAGACCACTGAGCACGACGGCGACGCCATAGACCCGCCCCAGTAGGCGATGGATCGCACGATGCCGGTTGCGAAACCCGCGCCAGATCTGCAACGGCACCAGCGCCAGCGCGATGGGCGCCAGACCCACATGGGCGTAAAAGGCAATTGGCCTCAATGTGGCGTGGTAGGCCACGGTCGGCATCGTCAGCTCCACCCCCGCCACCATGAAGCGCCACGAGACGAGCGCGACACCCAGACACAGCAGCCAGAACAGAGCGTTGCGCACAGCGCCCAAGGTCGATACCAACACGACAAGTCACCCGATTTCGTTTCACCTTGACACTGTAAAGCAGCGCAACTTGACAGTGTCAAGCTCCTAAAGTGAGATAAGGCATGCCCCCACGCGCCGCCAGCGCCAAACCTGCCCACGCTCACGTCAATCTGCGTGAGGCGCTCATTGATGCCGGGCTGACCCTTTTGGCCAATGAGGGAACCGCTGGACTGACCTTGCGTAAATGCGCTGCGCTGGCGGGCGTGTCGCATGCGGCCCCGGCCCATCATTTCGCCGGGCTGCCGGGCCTGCTGACGGCCATCGCCACGCGGGGCTTTCAGATTTTCGCCCAGACCATGCTCGATGATGCCGCCCAGGCTGCCGACGAACCGCGTGCCCGGCTCCACGCCATCTGCACGGGCTATTATCGCTTCGCCTTCGAACATCCGGCCCTGTTTGACCTGATGTTCCGCCAGCTCTGCATGGTGCCGATATCGATCGACGACGCCGAACTCATGGTTGCCAGTGCCGCCGCCCATGGCGTGCTGGCCCAGGCCAGCGCACCCTTTGTGCCAAAGGGGCAACCGGCCCAGACCACGGAATTCCAGGTCTGGTCGCTTATTCACGGCTACGCCTGTCTGGCGCTCGCCAACAAATATGGGCGGGACGAGTTCACCCAGAAGCTGCCGGCGCTGCTGTCGCTGCTCGATAAGCTCGAGCTGACGGTCTAGTCGGGCAGGCGGCGATGCCGGGCGCGGGCGGCCACTTCGATGGCGGCCGTGGTCAGGCGATCGAGATCAAGCTTGTCGCGCAGCATCTCAAGGAACCGCAGTTCTTCCTGCTCGAGATGGAGATCAACTGCCGTCACTTCCACCGCCAGCGCATAGGCAGTGTCCTGCAGTTTGAACGGCAGGGCATCGATGGCGTCGTCGAGCACCTTGTCCAGCCCGCCCGGGCCATTGAGCGTATCGGCGCAGGCGTTGGCGACCTGGGCCAGGCGCGTGGTGTCAAAACCCTCGAACACCGGCAGGCGGCCGATCAGCGTTTGAATGCGCGCCAGTTCTTCATGGGTCATTTCGCTGTCTGACGATGCCGCGACAATCATCAGATGGATCAGGGCGTCGTGGGCTCTATTGGGCATGGAATGTTCCGCATCAATCATTGGCCGCCGATAGCTAGGCGTCGGCAGGCCACTTGGCAAGCGCAGCCCGGCGCGAAAACGTTGACGCCACAGCGCGGGGATGCAACACAACCCGGCACTTCCTCATCTCGAAAGGCCAGCCCTTTGTCGCCCGCTCCACTGCCCGTTCTCGACCCCGCGTATTTCGACGCCGCCCAGACTGCCCGTGCCTGGCCGTTCGAGGAAGCACGCAAACTGGTCAAGCGGCTGGAAAAGTCCGGCAAGGGCGAAGCGCTGTTCGAGACCGGCTATGGCCCCTCGGGCCTGCCCCATATCGGCACTTTCGGCGAAGTGGCCCGCACCACCATGGTGCGCACGGCCTTCCGCCTGCTCACCCGCGACCAGATCCCCACGCGCCTGCTGTGCTTTTCCGATGATCTCGATGGCATGCGCAAGATTCCCGACACCGTGCCCTCCAAGGAGGCCATGGAGCCGCATCTGCAAAAGCCGCTGACTTCGGTGCCCGATCCTTGGACCAACGAATATCCCAGCTTTGGCGAGCACAACAACGCCATGCTGCGCCGGTTCCTCGATACCTTCGGCTTCGATTACGAATTTGCCAGCGCCACCGATTACTACAAGTCCGGCAAGTTCGATGCTGTGCTGCTGCGCGCCGCCGAGCGGTTCGACGACATCATGAAGGTGATGCTGCCAACGCTGGGCGCCGAACGCCAGGCCACCTATTCGCCCTTCCTGCCGATCTCCCCGATTTCCGGGCGCGTGCTCTACGTGCCCATGAAGGAAGTCGACGCCAAGAACGGCATGGTGACCTTCACCGACGAAGATGGCCGCGACACCACCGTGCCGGTCACCGGCGGCCATGTGAAGATGCAGTGGAAGCCCGATTTCGGCATGCGCTGGGCGGCCCTGGGCGTCGATTTCGAGATGTTCGGCAAGGACCATCAGACCAATGCGCCGATCTACGACAAGATCTGCGAAATCCTCGGTGGCAAGGCCCCCGAGCACTATGTCTATGAGCTCTTCCTCGATTCCGAGGGCCAGAAGATCTCCAAGTCCAAGGGCAATGGCCTGACCATTGACGAATGGCTGACCTACGCCAGCAACGAAAGCCTGGGGCTCTATATGTTCCAGAAGCCGCGCACCGCCAAGCGGCTGCATTTCGATGTCATCCCGCGCGCGGTCGATGAATATTACAGCTTCATCGATGGCTTCCAGAAGCAGGACATCGCCACGCGGCTCGAAAACCCTGTGTTCCATGTGCACTACGGTGCCGTGCCCCAGACGCAGATGCCGGTCACTTTTGCTCTGCTGCTCAATCTGGCTACGGCGTCCAATCCGGAAACGCCCGAAGTCATGTGGGGCTATATCTCGGCCTATGCGCCCGGTGTCACGCCACAGACCCATCCCCATCTCGATGCGCTGGTCGGCTACGCCATGCGCTATTTCCGCGATTTCGTGCA
>JAHJOS010000628.1 GCA_018820005.1 Alphaproteobacteria bacterium
ATCGCCGGTCAGGTTAAAGCCCAATATGCCCAGCATGATGGTCAGCGCTGGAAAGATCATCAGCCAGGGGGCCTGCGTCATCAAATTCTTGCTTTCTGCCAGCATCAGGCCAAGCGACGGGGTGGGGGGCTGGGTGCCCAGCCCGAGAAACGATAGCCCCGCTTCAGTCAGCAGCGCCCAGGCCAGCGCCAGCGTCACCTGCACGGCTAGTGGTGCGACGAGGTTGAGCAGCAAATGCCGGCTCAGGATAAAGCGCTGCGAGCTGCCAAAGGTGCGGGCCGCGTCGACAAAGTCACGCCGCTTCAGCGATAGCGCAGGCCCCCGCACCACGCGGGCGAAAATGGGCGTATAGACAATGCCGATGGCCGTTACGCTGGTCAGCGTGCCGGGCCCGACAATGGCGATGATCAGCAGCGCCAGCAGAATGGCCGGAAACGCCAGCAGCATATCCATCAGCCGCATCAGCACGCCATCCCACAGCCCGCCCAGCCAGGCGGCGAACAGGCCAATGATCGTGCCCGCAATGCTCGCCCAGGCCACCGAGGCAAAGGCTATCAGCAGCGACTGGCCAATGCCCAGCATCAGCCGGCTTGCCGTGTCGCGCCCCAAAAGGTCCGTGCCCATCCAATAGGTGGCGCTCGGCCCCTTGAGCCGGTCGACCATGAACTGCTTGAGAGCCGGATGCGGCGTCAGGCCGAGTACGCCCAACAGCGCGATCGCCAGATAGAGCCCGACTATGAACAGCCCGATACGCCCTGACGGGTGTCGGATCAGCGCGCCAAGAACCCGGCCCATCAGCGACCTCCCAACCGGATGCGCGGATCAAGCGCGACATAGGCCAGGTCCACCAGAAGGTTCACCACGAGAAAATTGAACGCCACGAACAGCACCGTGCCCTGCACCAGCGCATAGTCGCGCTGGGTAATGGCATCGAGCACCAGCCGGCCAATGCCGGGCAGGGCGAAAATCTGCTCCACGATAACAGCGCCGCCCAGCAGATAGCCAAATTCCACGCCCGACAGCGTCACCACCGGGATCAGCGCATTGGGCAGCGCATGGCGCCAGATCACGCTCATGGGCGAGCTGCCCTTGGACCGCGCCGTGCGGATATAGTCGTCGCTGAGCACATCGAGCATCGACGAGCGCGCGATGCGGGTCACCGAGGCGGCAAAGGCAAAGCCCAGCGTGATGGCAGGAAAAAACAGCTGGCCGATGCTGGCGAGCGGATCGACCGTCAGTGCCGTAAACGTCCCCATGGCCGGCACCACGCCGAAAAACACCGACAGCACATAGATGATCAGCACGCCGATCACGAAACTCGGGGTCGATTGGCCCAGCATGGCCAGAACGCGCACGATCATGTCGCTGGGTCGCTCAGTGCGTGTCGCCGCCAGCACGCCAAGCGGCACGCCCACGCCCAGCGCGATCACCATCGACATCAGCGCCAGCTGCAAGGTGAGCGGAAAGCGCTCCAGGATCACCGTCAGCACCGGCTTGCCATAGATCGAGGAAATGCCCAAATCGCCCTGGAACAGGCCGGAGAACCAGCGCAGATATTGTGACCAGATCGGTTGATCGATGCCGAAATAAGCCGCCAGCGAGGCGCGCTGGTCCGGCGTCAGCAGGCCCGCTTCGGTGCCCAGCATGGCGGTGATGGCATCGCCCGGGATCAGCCGGATCGAGACAAACACCAGCACCGAAACGCCCAGCAGGATCAGTGGAAACGTCAACAGCCGCTGCGCCACATAACTCATTGCAATCGGCCCCGCGGAGAAAGGGGGCCGGCCCGTGGGCCGACCCGGTTACACTACTGGATGGAAACTTTGGTCAGCCCGAACAGCGTCCCGGTTGGCGAGCCTTCATAGCCCGTCACGGTCTTGAGCTGGGCAGTATAGCTAAAGCCGGTCGACAGCCAGACCCAGGGCGACTGCTCGGCCAGGCGCTGCTCGAACGCATGGAAGATTTCGACGCGCTTGGCCGGATCGGTTTCGGCCTGACCCTGCTTGAGCAGGCTGTCCAACTCGTCATCACTGAAGTTGGACACCTTCTGCAGGTTGCCGTCCTTGGTGAAGTAGCGGTTGTACATCGGATAGGGATCGGGCCGGCCGCCATTCTGGGCGACAGCCATGTCGAAGTCACCCGCCAGCCAGGCGTCGACATAGACATTGAGCTCCATCATCTTGATGTCGAGCTTGACGCCGATCTCGGCCAGCTGGCTCTGCAGCACCTGCGCTTCAGAGGACGCAACCGGCGGCTCTCCCGTCGCCGCGATCACCGTGGCATTGAAGCCATCGGCAAAGCCGGCATCGACCATCAGCTGCTTGGCCTTGGCCACATCCTGCTTGTAGCAGAACAGTGTGTCCGGGTCCTCAGCAAAGGCCGGCATGGTCAGCGGACCCGTTACCTTGCCTTCGCCGGCCAGCGCGCTATCGACGATTTCCTGGCGGTTGACGGCGCAGGAAATGGCCTGGCGCACCATCAGATTGTCCATCGGTGCGCGCGAAGGGTTGAGCTGCAGCACGTTATAGGCCAGGCCCGGAACGCGGTTGAGTTCGAGATTGGCTTCGTTGGGCACCATGGTGGCAACCAGCGGATCGTTGAGCAGGGCAAAGTCGATCTGGCCGGCGCGCAGCGACGCCAGGATCGCGGTTTCATCGGGCAGCACCGAGATATCGATGCCGTCGATGTTCAATGCACCGCCAGCCCAGTCAGCATTGGCGCTCAGCACTTCCTTGGCATTGGGCTCCCAGGAATCGAGCTTGAACGGACCCGAACCAACCGCCTTGGTGCCAATGCTGCCCGCTTCGATTTCGCTGGCCGGCACGATGGCCGCATTGATGGTGGCCATCGCCACCAGGATCGGCACATCGGCGGTGCTGAGGTGGAACACCACCGTGGCGTCGTCGGGCGTATCGATGCTCTCGATCGACACGAAGTTCGAGCGCGCCGCAGCGGCAGTCGCTTCATCGAGCAGGCGATCAAACGACGCCTTCACGTCAGCCGAGGTGACCGCATTGCCATTGGTGAACTTGGCCTTGGGGTCCAGGTGGAACGTCAGCGTCTTGGCGTCGGTAGAAAATTCCCAGCTCGTGGCAATGGCCGGCACCACATTGAGCTGGGCATCGAGCCGCACCAGCGGCTCATAGATCAGCTCCAGCAGGCGCAGCGACGAAAACGCCGTCTGCTTGTGCGGGTCAAGGCCGGTGGCGTCCTGCGACCAGGCCATGCGCAGCGAAGCCGCATGCGCCGGCAGGGCGATGGCCGTGGTCGACAAAGCCGTCGCAACGGCGAGGCCGGCCAGCATTTTACGAGAGTTCGTCCATTTCATTCTAAAGTCCCTCCGAGTGATCCCTCTATCGCCCCAAGGGGCGAATTCTTCTCTTGCGCTAGGCAGGCTGTGCAATCGCCCGGCGCAGAATGCCTCCTGCGGCCGCCAGCGCTTCCTGCCCGGCAGCAACATCAAGCCCCGTCAGCTGCACCAGAATGGCCAGCTTGACGTCATTATGGGTGGTTTCAAGCGCCGCTTCCGCCTCTTGGGCGGTGCAATCGGTCGCCTGCATCACGATATTGACGGCCCGCGCCAGCAGCTTCTTGTTGCTGGCGTTCAGGTCCACCATCAAATTCTGGTAGCTCTTGCCGATGCGGATCATGCTGGCCGTGGTCAGCATGTTGAGCACCAGCTTTTGTGCGGTACCCGATTTCATCCGTGTCGAACCGGTCAGCACCTCGGGGCCCACCACCGGCGAAATGGCGATATCGGCAATGTCGGCAATGGTTGAAACCGGATTGCACGACAGCGCCACCGTCACCGCGCCCAGCGCCCGCGCATGGTTCAGCCCGCCGATGACATAGGGCGTGCGCCCGCTGACGGCGACGCCGACCAGCACGTCCCGCGCTGAAAAATCGATCGCCTTGAGATCGGCCACGCCATCTTCGCTGCGGTCTTCGGCGCCTTCGGTGGCGCGCATCAGCGCCGGCGGGCCGCCGGCGATCAGCCCGACCACCATGCCATAGGGCACGCCAAAGGTCGGCGGGCATTCCGATGCGTCCAGCACGCCCAGCCGGCCGCTGGTGCCCGCACCCATATAGACCAGCCGCCCGCCCTGGTTGAAGGCGGCCACAATGGCGTCCACGGCCTCCTCGATGGCCGGCATCACCCGCTCGACGGCGCGCGGCACGGTGCTGTCCTCGTCATTGATGGTGCGCAAAATGTCATGGGTCGACATCACGTCGATGCCCATGCTGTTGGGGTTACGCCCTTCGGACACCAGCAGGTCCAGTTCGCTCATCAGGTCGCGACGACCCTCAACGACGCCGCTCACAGCGCCACCTCGGCCCGGCCGCAAGGCAGGCGCGGCATCGGCGCTGGATGCTGTGTGTCAGTCGATGCCATGCAGTGTCCTCATGCGTGCTATCGGGCCGTCTTGCGGGGAGCCTAGGAAGACTCCGGCCCCCTTGTCAAGAATGTTCATAAAATCTAGTTTGGCTGAAACTTTGTTTCACACATACCCGCAAGCCGCCTGACACAGGCCAGCCTCGCCACTGCACGACGACTCTGGCAAAACCGCAGCTGCCGGCCTCCTAGGAACCCAAGCCATGGGCATTCAGTCGACCATCGAAGCCTCGACCGACAAGTTCACCCCGGCCATGCAGCAGGTCGCCGCCGTACTGCGCGACAATCCCGCCATCGTGCTGGACATGGCCATTTCCGAACTGGCAGCCACCTGCCGCACCTCGGTGGCCACAATCATCCGCTTCTGCCGGGTGCTGGGGCTCTCGGGCTATGCGCAATTGCGCATGTCGCTGGCCACCGAGCTGGGCCGCGAGGCCGCCCAGTTCCGCTCCGGCATGACCATGGGCGCCGAAATCGCCCAGTCCGATACGCTGCAGGAAATGGCCTCCAAGGTCGCAACGCTCGAAATGCTGGCCATCGACGAAACCGTCTCCAATCTCGATTTCGCCGCGCTCGATCGCGTTGTCGCCGCGCTCGACAAGGCGCAGCGCATCCTGCTGTTTGGCATTGGCGCCAGCCAGTTTGTCGCCCAGGATCTGCACCACAAGCTGTTTCGCATCGGGCGCAACGCCTTTCTGCTCGCCGATCCGCATGAGGCCTGGTCAGCGGCCCTGCTCTCGCCGGTCGATACGGTGGCGCTGGGCTTTTCGCACTCGGGCAATACCGCCGACACCGTGCGCTATCTCGAAATCGCTCGCCAGGCCGGCGCCCTGACCGTGGCCGTCACGGGATCACCCGATTCACCGCTGGCTCAGGCCGCCCACGAACGCCTCATCAGCCATGCCCGCGAAAGCAAGTTGCGCGCCGGCGCCATGGTCAGCCGCATCGCCCAGCTGGCCATTGTCGATTGCGTCTTCCTCGGCGTCGCCCACCAGCGCTACGACCAGACCGTCGATGCGCTTGAGCGCACCCGCGACGTCACCCACCCGCGTGCGCCCTCAGCCACCCCATAGCGTGGCCTCTTCCCGGTCCAGCACGCCATCGCGATAGACCGGTCCGCCGGGCCGATCCTGCGCCAGCAGCAGGGGACCATCCAGGTCGATCCAGCGCGCAAAATCAGCCAAGACGCTGGCCGGCAGCATCGATAGCGACGTGCTCAGCATGCACCCCACCATTATCGACAGGCCCAGTTCCTCGGCCCGCCGCGCCACTGCCAGCGCCTCGGTCAGCCCACCGGTCTTGTCGAGCTTGATGTTGACGGCGTCATAGCGGCCGGGCAGGGCGTCCAGCCCTGCCAGTGCATGCGCGCTTTCATCAGCACAGATGGGCACCAGATGCTCGATCTGGCCCAGCACAGCGTCCTCGCCGGCCGGCAGGGGCTGTTCCACCAGTTCCACCCCGACCTGGGCGCAGGCCTCCAACAGGCCGGGCAGTTCGTCCCGGCCCCAGCCCTCATTGGCGTCAACCACCAGCCGCGCCTTGGGCACCGCCGCGCGGATCGCCAAAAGCCGCGCCGCATCGCCCCGCCCGCCCAGCTTGAGCTTGAGCAGCGGCATATGTGCGGCCTTCGCCGCCGCTTCCGCCATGGCCTCAGGGGTGCCAAGGCTAATGGTGAAGGCCGTCGTCATCGTCATTGGCCAGGCCACGCCCGCCATTGTCGCCACGGTCACGCCGCTCAGGCGGGCCTCCAGATCCCACAGGGCACAATCGATGCCATTGCGCGCCGCGCCGGGCGGCATTGCCTGCTGCAGTTCGGCCCGGCCCATGCCCGCCGCAATGCGTGGGCCCAGGGCCATGATCTCGGTCACCGTTCCGTCGACGGTTTCACCATAGCGGGCATAGGGCACGCATTCGCCCATGCCCACCACGCCCTCGCGTTCGATCGCGACGCGCACCACGCGCACGTCCGTCCGGCTGCCGCGCGCGATGGTAAAACGCCCCGCCACCGGGAAGGTTTCGATATAGGCGCCAAGCGGCATTGATGTCATGGTCGGTCGGTTCCGGTCTGCGCCCAGTGGCGCGCGACTCGCTTTCTAGCAGGCCCATCGTGCGCCCTACAAATGCCGTTTGCGCCCGAACGGAGCGTCGCGATGCCGCCATCTCGGCGCTTGCCGACATCGGTCGCCAGCATTAGGTTCGCGCCCATGAGCACCCCTGACCTCGTCTACAAGATCGCCACCACCAGCGCATTCGTCCCGGCGCGCGGTACTCCGTCCTTTGCTGGCATGCCCATCGATGCCCAGGATGGCTACATCCATTTTTCCACCGCCGATCAGCTGGCCGAAACCCTGCGCCTGCACTTTGCCGGTCAGGCCGACCTGGTGCTGCTGGCGGTTCGCAGTGCCGATCTGGGCGCCGGGCTGGTCTGGGAGGCATCGCGCGGCGGCGCGCTGTTCCCCCATTATTATGGCGGTCCGCTCCCCACCGCTGCCATCGCCTGGGAGGCCCCCATCAGCGTGGCCGATAATGGCTCCTGTGACCTGCCCGAGGCCGTCCGATGATCTTTTCCGCGCTCTCGCCTTTGCTGCGTATTCCGGCTGTCTCCGGGCTCACCCAGCAGGCGCTGCTCAAGATGGATGCCGAAACCGCCCATGCCGCCACCATTGCGGCATTGCGCATGGGCCTGGCGCCCGAACAGACCGGCGCTGACGCCGCCGAACTGCACACCACGCTATGTGGCCTCGACCTCAAGAACCCGGTCGGCATGGCCGCCGGCTTTGACAAGAATGCCGAAGTGCCCCGGCCGCTGGCCCGGCTCGGCTTCGGCATGGTCGAAATCGGCACGGTCACGCCGCGCCCCCAGGCCGGCAATGCCAAGCCGCGGCTGTTCCGCGTCACGGCCGCCGATGGCGTCATCAACCGCATGGGTTTCAACAATGAGGGCCATGATGCCGCCTTTGCTCGCCTCAAGGGCCTGCGTGTGCCTGCCGCGCTTGGCGTCAACATCGGCGCCAACAAGGACAGCAACGATTTCGTGGCCGACTATGTCGCGGGGGTAAACAAATTCGCCGACCTCGCCGATTATCTCACGGCCAATATCTCCTCGCCCAACACCCCCGGCCTGCGCAATCTGCAGGCCGATGAGGCGCTCAAGCGCCTTCTGGGCGAAATCCTCGCCGCCCGCGCCAAGGCGCGCACCCGTGTGCCGGTGTTCCTCAAGATCGCGCCCGATCTCGATGAAGCCGCGCTCGATGGCATCGCCCGGGTGGTGCTTGCCACAGATCTCGATGGCCTGATCGTCTCCAACACCACCATCACCCGCGATGCCGTCGCCGGGCTCGAAAATGCTAGTGAAACCGGCGGCCTCTCGGGCAAGCCGCTGTTTGATCTCTCCACCCGCAAGCTGGCCCAGGTGCGCCAGCGCGTGGGCGATCTGCCCATCATCGGGGTGGGCGGTATTCATTCGGCGCAATCGGCGCTGGCCAAGTTCGAAGCCGGTGCCAACGCCATCCAGCTCTATTCGGCCATGGTCTTTGGCGGGCTCGACCTGCTCGATACCATCAAGCGCGGCCTGGTTGCCGGCGTGCGTTCCCAGGGCAAGACCAACATCGCCCAGCTCGTTGGCAGCAAGACCGCCGATTGGGCCGAGGGCAGGGCGGCCGCTTAAGCCTTTTCCGCCCCGGTCGAAAACAGCGCCTCGAACTGCCCGTCCTCGATCCGCGCCGCGGCGATCACCGCCTGGGTGCGGCTGTCCACGTCGAGCTTTTGCAGGATCGCCGATACATGCGCCTTCACCGTCGCTTCCGAGATGGTCAGCTCATAGGCGATCTGCTTGTTCATCAGCCCGTCGCTGAGCATCATGAGCACGCGCACCTGCTGCGGCGTCAGCGTCGATAGTCGCCGCATCAGCGCAGTGTGCGCATCCTCGCCACCCAGCGTGATCCCCTCGGGCACGAACACATCCCCGGTCAGCACCGTCTCGATGGCACGGCGGATTTCCGTCGGCCCCACCGATTTGTGCAGATAGCCGGCAGCGCCCAGCTCGAACGCCCGACGGATCACCGTATTGTCCTCGACCGCCGATATGATCATCACCGGAATATCGGGGTATTGCGCCCGCAGCAGCAGCAGGCCCGAAAAACCCCGCACGCCCGGCATGTTGAGGTCCAGCAGCACCAGGTCGCAGTCGCGATCGGCGTCGAGTGCCTTGCTCAGCCCAGCCAGGTCGCCGGCTTCTTCCACCATGATGGTGGCGTCACCCCCCGACAGGGTCTGGCGCAGGGCGGCGCGGAACAGCGGGTGATCATCCACGATGATTATACGGCGGCGGGTCATGTGTGCGTCAGGCCTTCCAGTGCGGCGCGCGGCGACCACCGGTCACCTTGCCGTCATAAAATCCCAGAAAAGCAGGTTCCCGGGGCAGTCGCTCTTGCATAATGGGGCAATGCTTAACGGGATCTTTACCATGTTTTCCCCACAGTGACCTTTATACCTTCGTGTTGAATCGCGGGGGGACCGTCTACTCATGACAGGTATATCCCATGGCCCGCGCCTATTCAGTCCAGGACCCTTCCGAGCTCGCCAGCGAACCCATGCCGGGCGAGTGGCAGGCGCTGCGCGGCGAACTGGTGGCCCTGCTCGATCAGGTCGAAGGTCGTTACGCCCGCGTCGAACACCCCGAACCCGCCCTGACAGGATTGACCCAGCGCGTCCGCAATCTGCGCGATCAGGTCGAGGGCCCAGAGCCAGCCGTCCGGCGGCGCGAGGCCCTGCGCACCGTCAAGCGCGCCGTGGACCGCTTCAGCGACCGCGACGATCTGGGCCGCCATGACGACGAGCCCGATGCGCTGACCAGCGCGATCGCCGAAATCCGCGGCCGGCAGATGTCCGGCTCGGTGGCGGCGCTGGGCCGTCGCGCCACCGATATGCCCGAATTCCGCGATCTCAACGTGCTGGTGGGGGGCCTGTCCGGTCGCCTCGAGCGCCTTGAAGGTGAGCTCAAGCACCAGCGCACCAGCAGCGGCAGCGTCCAGGAAGTGGCCAGCCAGGTCGAGCAGCTCACCCATGTGGTCGAGCTGCTGGCCGGCGCCGTCGGCGAAACCGGCCAGGTCAAGCGCCTCGAGGCCCAGATCGGCGCCCTCGCCGCCCTGATCGAACAGGGTCCCAAGGTCGATCTGACCACCATCAACCGCCGCCTCGACGATGTCTCGAATACCGTGGCCAAGCTTGCCGAACTGCAGGCCCAGCAGATGGAGCGCGAAATCATCCGCGAGGATCGCGCTGCTGCCCAGCCCAAGCCCGATAGCGCCGCGCCACTGCTGCCCGCCATGGAGGCGATCGAGCACAGCGTCCGCAACGTCTATGACCGCATCGATTCCATCGAGCGCAATGTCGCGCTCTCCTCGGGCGATTTTGAACGCCTGACCGCCGAAATGGCCGCCTTCACCCAGGCCCTCAAGCACAATCAGGGCGCACCCGCCGCCCTCATGGACAAGGTCGATCAGCTGGCCTCGCGCATCGACGGCTTCCAGACTGCCAATGGCGACGTGGCCGGCCTCAAGCAGGATATCGAAGACCTGCGCGATGCCGTCATGTCGGGCATGGAGCCGCGCTTCAGCCGCATCGAAGACCAGATTGAGGCCCTGTCCGAGCGCATGTCGCCTGCCGGCGACACCACCCAGGTGGAAAACCAGCTCAAGCTGCTGATGGCCCGCATGGACGAGACCGGCGCCCAGCTCAATGGCCTGGCCAAGCTCTATGCCGCCCCCAGTGATGCCGCCGGCCTTGAAGCCATGGCGACCCTGGTCGCCGAGCGCACCAGCGACGCGGTGACCCGCAAGGCGCCGGCGCCGGTTGCCATGTTTGGCCCCGACAGCCTCAAGAGCATCGAGGACCGTCTGGCCGGGCTCATCAAGAGCGCCGGCAAGACCCCGGACTACGAGGCCCTCGCCGATCTGGTCGCCGAACGCACCTCCCAGGCCGTCGCCAATGCCCGCCCGTCCGAGGCCATGCCCACCATTGGCGCCGGGTCCATGGACGCCTTCGAACAGCGCGTCGAGGCCCTGCTGAACACGGCCGGCCGCGACACTGCCGAGCGCCTGGCCCGTCTGGAATCCGCCCTCACAGCCCGCGCCGCCGAAGCATCATCCATGGCCCAGGCCGCCGTGGTCAGCCAGCCGCAGGCCCGCCCGTCGGCCCCTGCGGCATCCGCACCACCTGCCCCGCCTGCCGCTGAACCCGCCGCCAAGCCAGATCGTCTCGAAGCCATGCTGGCGGCCTTGTCACGGCCCAAGGCCAATGGCCCCAGCGATGCCATGCCCAAAAATCCCGCCGACGATGCACCCTTGCTCGATCCGGGCTTCAAGGACCAGAGCATGGTCAGCTCGGCCCTCGCCGCCAAGACCGGCGCGCCGTCCGCGCCCCGCGCCAATGCTGCAGCGGCCCCCCCACAGGAGCCGACCCGCGTCGAGGCTGCTGCCTCCGACCGCCCGGTGTTCGATCCCAACGCCGTGCAGCGTCCGCCCCGTCCGCAATCGAGCTTTGCCGAGCCGGCCGCAGCCTTTGCGCCGCCACCGGCCGCAGCGGCAACGCCACAGGCTGAAGCCGCCGCCAGCCACAGCAGCACCAGCACCTTTGTGGCCGCCGCGCGCCGCGCCCAGCGGGCGCGCACGGAAGTGCAGGCCGAGGCGACAACCGGTGGCTCTGCCATCAGCCGCGCCCTGTCCCGTTTCATGCCCGACAAGTCAGGCGATGCCGCTGCAACAGCTGATGCGCCCGAGGCGCCTGCCAAGGCCGCCAAGCCGGAAAAGCCGGCAAAGCGCGAAAAGCCCGCCAAGGCCGCGCCCGTTGTCGCTGCCCCCACCATAGGTGCGGCACCTCTGTCGCTGTCCGAGACCGAGCCAAGCTTCCTGCTGCGCTATCGCCGCCCGCTGCTGCTGGCCGCCGCGCTGGTGGCGGTATCCATGCTGGCGCTCAATCTGGTGATGCAGCGCATGGCGCCGGTGTCCGCGCCCCAGCCGGAAGCGGCTCAGACCGACGTCGCGCCGCAGCCTTCCGCACAGCCGGCGGCCACCGACGATATCTCCCTGGTGCGGCCGCAGCCGCGTGTCATCGACATGGTCGATGGCACAACCACGGCCTCGATCAATCCAGATGCCTCCAGCTTCTCGCGCTCGAGCGCGCCGACCACGGCCATGCCGCCCTCGCTGATG
>JAHJOS010000629.1 GCA_018820005.1 Alphaproteobacteria bacterium
CGTCGAGATCGGCGAGCACCAGATCGGTGACAAAGTCATCCGAGGCCTGGCGCCGGGCCAGGTTGGCTGCGATCAGCGCAGTGTCGAAAATCGGAACGGGCTGGGTCATGTTGCCGTTGCAGCCAATGGGAAAAGTGGCACTATGGGGGCCTTATGGAGAGCAATGACGACCTTGTCAAAAGGCGGCGGTTTGGCGAGCACCTGTCAGCGGGCGCGCGGCAGCTGGGCCTTGGTCTGCTTGATCCGCTCTATCCACCGACCTGCCTGAACTGCGAGGCGCCCCTGGCGACCCCCGATACGCTGTGTGCTGCCTGTTTTGCCCAGCTTCGGCCAATCTCGGACCCGCTCTGTCCGCGTCTGGGTCTGCCGTTTGCGGCAGATATCGGGCCCGATGCCATATCGGCTGAGGCCATGGCCGATCCGCCGCCGTTTGGGCGGGCCCGGGCAGCGGTGGTCTATGATGAGATCGCCGGAACGCTGGTGTCGCGGCTCAAATATGGAGATCGCCCAGAACTGGCGCGGTTCTGCGCTCGGCTGATGGCGGGCGCCGGGCATGAACTGTGGCAGGGTGGTCCGGTGCTGGTGCCGGTGCCGCTGCATCCGGCTCGGCAGTGGTCGCGGCGCTATAATCAATCAGCAGAACTGGCGCTGGCGCTGGGGAAGCTCACCGGTCTGGCGGTGGACACGAGCCTGGTGCGCCGTGCGCGCAAGACGCGCCAGCAGGTGGGGCTGAGCGGGGAGGGCCGGCAGCGCAATGTGGCTGGTGCTTTTGCGGCCCATGCCGAGGTGCTGGTGCGGGCGGCTGGGCGCCGGGTGGTGCTGGTCGATGATGTCTATACAACGGGGGCCACGACCAAGGCTGTGACCCGCACGCTGCTGCGGGCTGGGGTGGAGGCGGTTGATGTGATGACCTTTGCCCGCGTTGTCATTGGCGCAGACATGCCCATATAACTACAAACAACAGGATCAAGCGGAGAAGAGCATTGGCTCGCATTGAGATCTACACCACCCCGACCTGCCCCTATTGCCACGCAGCAAAGGCGCTGCTGGCCGACAAGGGCGCAGCCTATACCGAGATCACCGTGCTGGAGCCCGCGTTGCGCGAAACGATGACGCAGCGGGCGCAGGGCCGCCGTACCGTGCCGCAGATCTTTATCGATGACGCCCATATTGGTGGCTATGATGATATAGCTGCCCTTGACCGCCGGGGCGGACTTGATGGTCTCTTGCAGGCCTGAGACGAAGCGGCAGAGGCCCTTGTGATGAAGATTGCTGCGATACAGATGCGCTCGGGTCCCGACCCGGTGGCCAATATGGCCGCGCTCGAGCCGATGCTGGCGGAAGCCGCCGCTGCCGGCGCCCGCTATGTGCTGACGCCTGAAGTGACGATGGCGTTTGCGGAAAACCGCGAAGCGCTGGCCAAGGTTGCTGCGCCGTTCGAGGGGCATCTGCAGCTGGCCCGCGTGGGTGCGCTGGCCAAGCAGCATGGTATTCATATTCACATCGGCTCGCTGGCCATTCCTTTGCCCGATGGGCGCTTTGCCAATCGCTCGGTGCTGTTCGGGCCAGACGGCGCCATGACAGCGCAATACGATAAAATTCATCTGTTTGATGCCACCATTGCCGGGCTCAGTGCCTATCAGGAGAGTGCGACCTATCAGGCCGGCACTGCTGCGGTGACGGCCCCGTTGGGACCGGTCACGCTGGGCATGTCGATCTGCTACGACATGCGCTTTCCCAGGCTCTACAATAGCCTGGCCAATGCCGGGGCGGGGCTGATTTCGGTGCCGGCGGCCTTTACGGTGCCCACGGGGCAGGCGCATTGGCATGTGCTGTTGCGGGCGCGCGCCATCGAGACCGGGTCCTATGTCATCGCGGCGGCCCAGGGTGGGCACCATCCCAATGGCCGGGCGACCTATGGTCATTCGCTGGTGATCGACCCCTGGGGCAAGATTGTCGGCGAGCTCGATCATGACGAGCCGGGCGTGCTTGTCGTTGATATCAACCCCGATCTGGTGGACGAAGTGCGTGGCCGCATCCCGGCGCTGGCCAATGCACGAAGCTTTGAGCTACCCGCGCCGTTGCACAGCTGATCGATCGACCTATATCCTCATCTGAACGGGCCAAACCGGCCGCAGAGACAGTACGCCTTGATCCAATACGCACTCCATTGCTCCAAAGGGCACCAGTTCGACGCCTGGTTCAAGAACGCTGCGGCGTTTGACGAGCAGCAGGCGCGTGGGATTGTGACCTGCGCTGTATGTGGCGATGGCGCTATCGAGAAGGCGCCAATGGCGCCAGCTGTGGCACGCAGCGGCGATAGCCGGGTGTCATTGAGTGCCGGCCAGCCGGACCCTGCACAAATCCGTGCCCTGTTGCGCGCCTATCGGCAGAAAGTCATCCAGGAGGCGGACTACGTCGGCGACCGCTTTGCCGAAGAGGCCCGCAAGATCCACTTCGAGGAAGTCGATGCCCGTGGCATCTATGGCGAGGCGAGCCACGACGAGGTCGTGGCGCTGGCCGAGGATGGTATCGCGTTCATGCCGCTGCCTGAACTGCCCGAAGAACATAATTGATCTCCGCTGAGATCGAAGGGGCCTGACCCCAACCAGTTCCGAGCGCCATTTCCGGCGCGACCAAACGGAGAAATACCATGACCACACTCGACGCAGCCCTTTCGGGCAGTTTTGCTATTGGCGGGGACCTCAAGGTCAATCGCCTCGGCTTTGGCGCGATGCGCATCACCGGCAAGGGCATCTGGGGCCCGCCGGAGGATATCGAAGCGGCCAAGGCGACGCTGCGACGCCTGCCTGAGCTGAATGTGGATTTCGTTGATACTGCAGAGAGTTATGGCCCCTATGTCAGTGAAGAACTGATCGGGGAAGTGCTGGCGCCCTATGGGAAGGGCACGGTGATTGCCACCAAGAGCGGGTTGACGCGGACCGGGCCGGACCAGTGGCACCAGCTGGCGCGACCGGAATTCCTGCGCCAGGCGGTGACGCAGAGCCTGCGCCGACTCAAGCTTGAGGTGATCGACCTCTGGCAGCTGCATCGCATCGAGACAGTGACGCCGCGGGCCGACCAATTTGGCGCGATTGCCGATATGCAGAAGAACGGCCTGATCCGCCATGTCGGGCTGAGCGAGGTCAGTGTCGCTGATATCAAGGAAGCCCAGAAATACTTCAAGGTAACCACAGTACAGAACATGTACAACCTTGTGAGCCGAAGGGCTGAGGATGTTCTTGAGTATTGTGAGGCCAATAATATCGGGTTTATCCCGTGGCGGCCGATCGATGGCGGCAATCTTGAATCCACCAGTGCCCAGTACAAGGCGATCATGGATAAGCATGAGGCGTCGGCCAGCCAGATCGCGCTGGCGTGGATGCTCAAGCGCAGCCCGGTGATGCTGCCCATTCCGGGGACGGGAAAAGTCAAGCATCTGGAAGAAAATGTCGCTGCCGCAGCGATCAAGCTAAGCGACGAGGATTTCAAGACGCTCGACGCCATCGGCCGTAACGCCTGACAGCGCCACACAAAAACAGGTTTTGAGCGCCCCGGGTTCGCCTGGGGCGTTTTGCTGTGCGGCGATGTCGGGGGAGGGGTTTTAGGGTCGGTTCGATAGGGAGGGTGGAATCCCCGCTATCGAACCTGACCAAAAGGAAGCCTTGGCAGACCCCCTTAGGGCTGAGTGCGATCTAGCACAGGCAAATGGCCCTGTCACGCAATTGTCGCCTGCGGCATGCCGGCAATTTGCAGGCGGTTTGCACCCGGCTTGCCTGCGGTTTGCACGGTTTATGCCTGTGGTTTGCCTGCTGGTGACTAGACGTATGCGGTTCTACGAACTTGTCGGCCTCTGGTCGGGCCCCGATGCTGCTCACCTGCACGAGGGAGCAGCATCGATGGCGCCGACACATGATGAGCCGAAACGTCTCGAGTTGAGCGAGTTTGCCGCCGCGAGCAGTTATTTCGAGACGATGAAGTGCTATGCGCGGCACGAGGACAGCCTGCTCAACAATCGGGTGAACTGGTGCCTGCTCGTCAATTCGTTCCTGTTCACTGCGCTGGCCGTGCTGACCTCGCAAGCGACGGCCATGAGCAAGGACTACCCCGGTGCATTTCCGCTGATGGAGGGGCATTCGGTCTATGCGGTGGTGGTGTTTTCCATCGCCCTGACCGGTGCGCTGCTCACGTTCAGCTCGAGCCTGGGCGTTGTGGCGGCGACGCTGTCGCTGGGGCGGCTGGAGCGCTGCTGGCGCAAGAACCGGCGCCGGTTCGACAATTACCAGCTGTTTCCCAATATGCTGGGCGCAGGGAGTCGCTGGGCCGATGTGTTGGGCAATATCTATCCGCTGCTGCTGATTTTCACGCTGCTGGCGGTGTGGAGCATCGTGCTGGTGGTGGTTGTCACCACCGATCTACGGTTTTAGCGGGGCCGAATGGATCTGGGTCCCGGGGCGAACGCCCGGGACCCAGAGGGCTCAGAATTCGTCGAGCTTGCCCAGGTCGCGCACGGCGCCGCGGGCGGCTGAGGTGGCGAAGGCGGCATAGGCCCGCAGGGCCTGGGTGACATTGCGCTTGCGCGGGTGCGCAGGCTTCCAGCCGAGCTGGTCCTGATCATGGCGGCGCTGCACCAGTTCATCATCGGAGACCAGAAGGGTGATGGAGCGGTTGGGGATATCGATCTCGATGGTATCGCCTTCGCGCACCAGTCCAATGGTGCCACCCTCGGCTGCCTCGGGCGAAACGTGGCCGATCGAGAGGCCGGAGGTGCCGCCCGAGAAGCGGCCGTCGGTCAGCAGGGCGCAGGCTTTGCCCATGCCCTTGGATTTCAGATAGCTCGTGGGATAGAGCATTTCCTGCATGCCCGGGCCGCCGCGCGGACCTTCGTAGCGGATGACGAGCACATCGCCTTCCTTGATCTGATTGCTCAGGATGGCCTTGACGGTATCGTCCTGGCTTTCAAAGACGCGGGCCGGGCCGGTGAACTTGAGGATAGAATCATCCACGCCGGCGGTTTTGACGATGCAGCCATCGATGGCGATATTGCCCTTGAGGACGGCGAGGCCCCCATCCTTGGAGAAGGCATTTTCGGCCGAGCGGATCACGCCGTTCTGGCGGTCGAGATCGAGTTCGGCCCAGCGGTTGGACTGGCTGAAGGCCTGGGTGGTGCGCACGCCCCCGGGGGCGGCCATATAGAACTGGCGCACGCTGTCCGAATTGGTGCGCGAAATGTCCCATTTGTCGAGCGCATCGCCGATGGTGGGGGTGTGGATGGTGGGCTCGGCACGGTTGATCAGGCCGGCGCGGTCGAGCTGGCCCAGGATCGACATGATGCCGCCGGCACGATGCACGTCTTCCATGTGCACGTCGGCCTTGGCCGGCGCCACCTTGGAGAGCACCGGCACCTTGCGGCTGAGCTTGTCGATATCGTCCATGGTGAAATCAACGCCGCCCTCATGGGCTGCGGCCAGGATGTGGAGCACGGTATTGGTCGAGCCGCCCATGGCGATATCGAGCGCCATGGCGTTTTCAAAGGCGGCCTTGGTGGCTATGGAGCGCGGCAGCACCGAGGCGTCGTCCTGCTCATACCAGCGCTTGGTGATATCAACGATGACGCGGCCGGCTTCCTCGAACAGGCGCTTGCGATCGGAGTGGGTGGCCAGGGTCGATCCATTGCCGGGCAGGGAGAGCCCCAGCGCTTCGGTGAGGCAGTTCATGGAATTGGCCGTGAACATGCCCGAGCAGGAGCCGCAGGTGGGGCAGGCGGCCTCTTCGACGGCCTGGACTTCCTCGTCGCTATAGTTGTCATCGGCCGCCATCACCATGGCGTCGACCAGATCGAGCGCCTGCAGCTTGCCCTTGAGCATGGCCTTGCCCGCTTCCATGGGGCCGCCCGAAACAAACACCACCGGGATATTGATGCGCATGGCCGCGTTCAACATGCCGGGGGTGATCTTGTCGCAATTGGAGATGCAGACCATGGCGTCGGCGCAGTGGGCATTGACCATATATTCGACGCTGTCGGCGATCAGGTCACGGCTGGGCAGCGAATAGAGCATGCCATCGTGGCCCATGGCGATGCCATCATCGACGGCGATGGTGTTGAATTCCTTGGCGACGCCGCCGGCCGCCTCGATCTCGCGGGCCACCAGCTGGCCGAGGTCCTTGAGGTGGACATGGCCGGGCACGAACTGGGTGAAGGAATTGACCAC